>JANPCZ010000318.1:0-98054 GCA_031431215.1 Myxococcales bacterium | reverse complement strand
GGTGTAGAGATGGTGATGCCTGGGGACAACGTGAACCTGGACATCGAGCTCATCACGCCGATCGCGTGCGAGGAAGGGCTGCGGTTCGCCATCCGCGAAGGCGGCAAGACCGTCGGCGCAGGCGTTGTCACAAAGATTCTTCCCGAAGAAAAGGGGGCCGCTTGACTCCGAAAATCCGTATCCGCCTCAAGGCGTATGATCATCGCCTGCTCGATCAGTCGGCGACCGAGATCGTCGACACGGCCAAACGAACCGGAGCGAAGGTGGCGGGTCCCATCCCTCTACCAACGAAGATCAACAAGTACTGTGTGTTGCGCTCGCCGCACGTCGATAAGAAGTCGCGTGAGCAGTTCGAGATTCGCACGCACAAGCGGTTGTTGGACATCCTCGATCCCACCCAGCAGACCCTGGACGCCCTGATGAAGCTCGATCTGTCCGCGGGTGTGGACGTCGAGATCAAGACATAGGACCTGTCATGCAGATCGATGTTGTGAATATTTCGGGCAAGAAGGTCGGGCAGATCGAGGTCGCGGACGCGGTCTTCGGCGCGCAGGTCAAGGAACACCTGCTGTGGGAGATGGTTACCGCGCAGCGAGCTGCCCGGCGCGCTGGTACCCATGCGACCAAGACCCGGAAGTTCGTCCGGGGTGGTGGCCGCAAACCGTTCAAGCAAAAGGGCACCGGTAGCGCCCGGCAGGGATCGACCAGGTCCCCGCAATTTGTCGGTGGCGGCACGGTCTTTGGTCCGCACCCGCGTAGCTACGAGTACACGGTGCCGAAGAAGGTGAAGCGGGCGGCGCTGGTGTCGGCGCTGTCGCTGCGAGCCAAAGAGAACAAGGTCATCATCGTCGACGACTTCGAGTTGACGGCGCCGAAGACCAAGCAGATGGCCGGCGTGCTCAAGACCCTCGGGTATCCCTCGGCCCTGGTGGTGGACGGCAAGCACAACCTCAACCTGTCGAAGTCGGTTCGCAACCTACCGGCCTCGAAATGTCTACCCCCGGAGGGACTGAACGTTTACGACATCCTGGACTACCCAGCGCTGGTGATCGCGAAGGGCGCGATCAAGGCGATTGAGAGTCGCTGCACTGAAGCACCGGCCGCCGGAGCCGCCAAGTAGTCCGCGCCACAAGAGGCAACCTCATGCGTAACCCCGAGCAAATCATCAAGCGCCCACTCCTGACGGAGAAGGGGACCCTTCTCAAGGACACCGGTGGCCGCGACGAGGACACCGAGTTGTCGCCTGAAGAAGTGAAGCCGCAACTGCTCTTCGAGGTGGCCCGCGACGCCAACAAACTCGAAATCCGCTACGCAGTTGAGAAGTTGTGGAACGTCAACGTGCTGAAGGTGCGTACCGCGGTCGTGCGCGGCAAAGAAAAGCGGGTCGGGCGGTTCGTGGGGCGGCGTTCTAACTGGAAGAAGGCTCTGGTGACGCTGGCGCCTGGGCAAACCATCGATTTCTTCGAAGGGGTCTAATCCATGGGTCTTCGTATTCCCAATCCGATCACCGCCGGGCAGCGCGGGCGTGTCGCGCCCGATTTTTCCGAGCTCACGAAGGGCGCCACGCCACCCAAGGCCCTCCTCGAGAGCCTGTCATCCAGCGGTGGCCGCAATCACTATGGCCGCATTACCTCGCGCTTCCGCGGCGGCGGACACAAGCGTCGCTTTCGCGTGATCGACTTTCGTCGAAACAAGATCGGCGTGCCAGCCAAAGTGGAAAGCGTTCAGTACGACCCCAACCGGAGTGCCCGCATCGCCCTCTTGAACTACGTTGACGGCGAAAAGCGTTTCATTCTGTGTCCGGTGGGTCTCAATGTGGGCGACACCGTGGTGTCGTCGCGACACGCCGACATCAAGCCTGGCAACAGCCTGCCGCTGCGTTTTATCCCGCTCGGCACCATGATCCACAACGTTGAGAGCAAGATCTCCGGGGGGGCGCAAATGGCCCGCTCGGCCGGCGTTGGCGCCCAGCTCATGGCCAAGGAGGGCTCATGGGGGCAGGTTCGGCTGCCGTCGGGTGAAACGCGCCTCGTGCATCTGGACTGCCGCGCGACGATCGGCCAGGTTGGCAACGTCGAGCACAGCAGCGTTCATATCGGCAAGGCAGGCCGCACGCGCTGGATGGGTTTTCGGCCGCACAACCGCGGCGTCACCATGAACCCGATCGATCACCCAATGGGCGGTGGCGAAGGTCGTTCGTCGGGTGGACGTCACCCATGCTCGCCGTGGGGGCAACTCTCGAAGGGTCTCAAGACCCGCCATAACAAGAAGACCGACCCGATGATCGTGAAGCGTCGCGGGGAGAAAGCGTAGTCATGGCTCGTTCAGTCAAGAAGGGTCCTTTTATCGATCACCACCTGATGGCCAAGGTGGTGGAAATGGCGCAGCAGAAGGTCAAGAAGGTCATCAAGACCTGGTCGCGACGTTCGACCATCATTCCCGACATGCTGGGGATGACCTTCGCCGTTCATAACGGGCGCAAGTTCCTGCCGGTGTTCATCACGGAGAACATGGTCGGGCACAAGTTGGGCGAGTTTTCGCCCACGCGGACGTTTCACGGGCACTCCGGCGATCGTAAGGCGGCGTCCGGTGGCAAGGCTGGAGCGGCACCTGCGGCGCCACCTGCGGCGGCCGCTGCGGCTGCTCCGGCGAAGAAATAATCGAGCGAGGTGAACGACGATGGCACACGCTGTTCTTAAAGGTTTTCGTGAGTCGCCCCGCAAGGTGCGTATGGTGGCTTCAATGATTCGCGGGCGTCGCGTGGAGGACGCGCTGGCCATCCTGCGGTTTCAGTCGCGCAAGGCCGCGCGGATGCTGACCAAGGTTCTTGGCTCGGCTATCGCCAATGCGACTGAGAACGAGAAAGCTGACGCCGACAAGCTGATCGTGGCCAAAGTCAGCATTGACTGCGGCCCGGTGCAGAAGCGCTGGTTGTCACGATCGATGGGCCGCGCCAACCGCATCACCCGGAGGACCTCACACGTCACCGTGGTGGTCGATATCGCACAGGACTGAGAGAGGAACACATGGGTCAAAAAACTCACCCCATCGGATTCAGGCTCGGTGTCATCCGCGGCTGGACGTCGAAGTGGTACTCGGAGAAGGACTACGCAAAGTGGTTGCATCAGGACATGCGACTCAAGGACTTTGTCAAGAACAAGCTCGGTCATGCCGGCGTGGCATCGGTCGAGGTTGAGCGTGCCGCCAACAAGGTCAAGATCAACATTTACACGGCGCGTCCCGGGATTGTCATCGGCAAGCGCGGAGCCGGTGTGGAGACCCTGAAGAAGGACGTGCAGGGGCTGACTTCCAGCGAGGTATTCCTCAATATCCAGGAGGTGCGCAAGGCCGAAACCAATGCGCAACTCGTGGCCGAGAACGTTGCGACCCAGCTGGAACGGCGTGTGGCGTTCCGACGCGCCATGAAGAAGGCTGTCCAGACGGCGATGAAGTTCGGCGCCAAGGGCATCCGTCTGGCCTGTTCTGGCAGGCTTGGCGGCGCCGAGATGGCGCGCTACGAGTGGTACCACGAGGGGCGAGTGCCGCTGCACACCCTGCGTGCCGACATCGAATACGGCACCACCGAGGCGCACACCACCTACGGCGCTATCGGGGTGAAGTGCTGGATCTTCAAGGGTGAGGTTCTGCCGCAACGGACGGAACGGCTCGCGTAACCGGGCGACGACGAGAGGTCGATCATGTTGGCACCGAAAAAAGTTAAATGGCGCAAGCAGCAGAAGGGAAAGATGCGTGGTCTTTCCAAGGGCGCCACGTCGGTTGTGTTTGGGGAGTTCGGGCTGCAGGCCCTCAGCTGCGGCTTCGTCACTTCCCGACAGATCGAGGCGGCGCGCATCGCTATCTCCCGCCACGTCAAGCGTGGTGGCAAACTCTACATCCGGATCTTTCCCGACAAGCCCATCTCGAAGAAGCCGGCCGAAACCCGCATGGGTCACGGTAAGGGCAACCCCGAAGAATGGGTGGCGGTGGTGCGGCCCGGCCGCGTGATGTACGAGCTTGAGGGCGTTACCGAGGAGCTGGCGCGTCAGGCGTTCCACCTGGCCGAGCACAAGCTGTCGGTACAGACCCGCGTCCTGCAACGGGAGGAATTGCTATGAAAGGCTTGGCAGCCAAGGATCTGCGCGGCAACGAGCCGGCTGAGCTGACGCGCACCTTGCGTAAGTTGCAGGAGGATTTGTTCAAGTTCCGCTTGAAGCAGACCACCAATCAACTCGAGAACGTGGCGGTCATCCGGAATGCTCGCCGTGACATAGCGCGCGTGAATACCGTCCTGGCGGAACGCGGCCGAAACGGCGGCGCGGTGAACGCGGCGGCGTCGGCGGGCGAGTCCAAGACCTCGGCCGGAACGGCGCAGGTGTCGCAGGCAACGTCGGCCGCCACCAGTGCGGCGAAGGCGTCGGGCAAGCCGAAGGCTGCGGCAAAGAAATCGACCCGATCGGCGGCGCCGGCCGCCAAGGAGAAATGATTCGTGGCTAGCGAAAATGGATCCCAGGACTCGGCTGCGGCAGCCCCAGACGGGCGCGAGAAATCGCGTAAGCGCAAATTGGTTGGCGTCGTGACCAGCGACAAGATGGACAAGACTTGCGTCGTGGTGGTCGAGCGGCGACTGTCCCATCTCAAGTACGGCAAGTACATGACCCGCCGAAAGAAGTACAAGGCTCACGATGAGAAGAATGAGTTCAAGGTCGGCGATCGCGTGGTCATCGTTGAGACGCGTCCCTTGTCGAGCGAGAAGCGCTGGCGCGTCGAGAAGTTGCTTGGCCGGCCGCAGGAGGACTGAGAGGTCTAACTCATGATTCAATCGACGACGACACTGGACGTGGCCGACAACTCGGGTGCCAAGAAAATCATGTGCATCCGGGTGCTCGGCGGCACCAGGCGTAGATACGCTTCGCTGGGCGATGTGATCGTGGTGTCCGTCAAGGAGGCCATGCCCAACGCCAAGGTCAAGAAGGGTGAGGTGGCCAAAGCGGTCATTGTGCGGACCAAGAAAGAGGTCTCGCGCCCTGACGGATCGTACATCCGCTTCGACGCCAACTCCGCGGTGCTGGTCGACAAGGACAATGAACCCATCGGGACGCGTATCTTCGGCCCGGTGGCGCGTGAGTTGCGAGCCAAACGCTTCATGAAGATCATCTCGCTCGCTCCGGAGGTTCTGTGATGCACGTTCGCAAGGGCGACATGGTGGTGGTGATCACGGGCAAGGAGAAGGGCAAGCGTGGTCGTGTGCTGCGCATGGTGACCAAGAAGGATCGACTGGTGATCGAGCGCTTGAATCTGGTCAAGCGCCACACCAAGCCGACCCAGCGTAATCCGCGTGGCGGCATCCTCGAGAAAGAGGGCACCCTGCAGTTGTCAAATGTGGCCCTCTGGTGCGGCAAGTGCTCCGCGCCTCGCCGGGCGCGGGTCGAGGTGAACGAGGGGCAGAAGAAGCAACGGGTGTGCGTGAAGTGCGGTTTCGTGTTCGAGGCGACCTAGCAGGCAGGCAGCGCGACAGAGCGAGAGAGAAGGAAAGCGAAGATGGCTGACGGCGAGAAGACGGAAGACAAGGGCAAGGCTGGCAAGCCCGTGCCTGGGCAGGACGCCGAGGCGACTGCCAAGCGAGCGGCACGCGCCGCCGGCAAGGGCAAGGGCAGAGGTCCGGCGCAAGCGGCGGCGCGAGAGCTCCGCCAGGAGAAGCTGCGCCGGGGAGGGCTTCCGCGGCTGCGCAAACTGTACGACGCAGAGATTCGCGCGCGCCTGATGCTGGAGCTTGGCCTCAAGAATCCCATGGAAGCACCCAAGATGCTCAAGATCACGGTCAACATGGGTCTGGGTGAAGCTGTGACCAACCCAAAGTTGCTCGACACTGCGGTTGAGGAACTGGCGCTCATCACCGGCCAGCAGCCTGTGGTCACGCGATCGAAGAAGGCCATCGCCGCGTTCAAGCTCAGAGCAGACCAGAAGATCGGCGCCATGGTCACCCTTCGCAAAGACACCATGTACGAGTTCTTCGATCGTCTGGTTAGCTTTGCATTGCCGCGCGTGCGCGACTTCAAGGGCGTGTCACCCAAGGCTTTTGATGGCCGCGGTAACTTCACGCTGGGCGTGCGTGAGGGTTTGATTTTTCCGGAAGCTAACTTCGAGAAGTTCGACAAGCCCAAGGGTATGAACATCACCATCACGACAACCGCTCGCACCGACGAGCAGGGCCGCGCGCTTCTGCGGCACCTCGGAATGCCTTTCAGGAACTGACCATGGCAAAGACCGTCGATCGCCTCAAGAAGACCCCCAAATGGCCCGTCCGTCACCGCAACCGTTGTGCACGCTGCGGTCGCGCTCGTGCCTTCATCCGCAAGTTCGAGTTGTGTCGCTTGTGTTTTCGACAATTTGCGCTCCGGGGTGATATCCCGGGCGTGATCAAGTCGAGCTGGTAGGTGAACCCATGTCGATGACCGATCCCGTCGCTGATTTTCTCACGCGCATCCGAAATGCGATCCTCGCGCGACAGCACGAGGCCGCTGCCCCCGCTTCGCGCATCAAAGCGCGACTCGCCGAAATCCTGCAGAGCGAGGGCTACATTGCCGGCTTCGACGTGAAGGACACGTTCAGCGGCTTTCCCGAGATCGTGGTCAAGCTGCGCTGGGCTGATCCGCGAACCAACGCCATCACCGGATTGCGCCGCCGCTCCCGGCCCGGACAGCGGGTGTATGTGGCGAGCGACCGTATTCCGAAGATACGTTCGGGTCTTGGCATCGCCATCCTGTCGACGTCGAGCGGTCTCATGACCGATCGAGCAGCTCGCAAGGCGGGTGTTGGCGGCGAATTGCTCTGCGAGGTGTGGTGATGTCGCGCATTGGTCGCCTTCCGCTGGTCGTGCCGAAGGGCGTTTCGCTGATCAACAAAGACGGCGTCTATGGCGCCAAGGGGCCGAAGGGTGAACTCAAGCGGCCGTTGCCTGAGGGCATCACTTTCGAGATCGCCGGCGACAAGATCACCGTGAAGCGTGCTGGCGACACCCGCGTTCTGCGTGCCACTCACGGCCTCGTGCGCGCGCATCTCAACAACATCATCAAGGGTGTTACCGAGGGCTGGACGCGGGAGTTGGAAATCAACGGCGTCGGCTACCGCGCGGAGGTCACCGGCGACACACTGAACATGACCCTGGGCTACTCGCACCCGGTGGCGTTCAAGTTGCCCAAGGGCGTGGGCGCGAAGGTCGAAAAAAACCGGGTGACTCTGACCTCCTCGGACCGCGACATCCTGGGCCAGACCGCTGCCAAAGTGCGGGCGCTGCGTCCGCCCGAGCCGTACAAGGGCAAGGGCGTGAAGTACGTCGAGGAAGTTATCAAGCGCAAGGTCGGCAAGGCCGGCGCAACCGGCGGCGGCGCTTCGAGTGGCGGCTAGCCAGCGAATACCAGAGGAATCACGATGGCACGCAACAGCAAACTAGAAGCCAGGAAGATACGGCACCGCACCTTGCGCAAGCGGCTCGCGGGAACTGCAGCGCGGCCGCGGCTGGTGGTATTCCGCAGCGCGCGCCACATCTATGTGCAGGTCATCGACGACCTGGCCCAGAAGACCCTGGTCGCCGCGTCCGACATGCCGGCCAAGGCCGATCGAGCTGCTGCCAGCAAGACGGTGCGCAAGACCGAGCGAGCGAAGGAAGTCGGCATCGCAATTGCGAAGAAGTGCCTTGAGAAGGGTATCAGTATGGTTGTGTTCGACCGCGCCGGGTTCAAGTACCACGGACGCATCTCGGCGGTGGCGGCGGGGGCACGTGAGGCGGGGTTGCAGTTCTAGCGGTCGGCAGGAATAGCAGAACAATCGAGGGCAAGCGCATGGCAATCAATTACGAAGAAGTGGGCGAGCTGGTCGACAGCGTGGTGTTCATCAACCGGGTCGCCAAGGTCGTCAAGGGCGGCCGGCGGTTCTCGTTCTCGGCGCTTGTGGTGGTGGGCGATCAGCGCGGTTACGTCGGCGCGGGTCTTGGTAAGGCCAACGAGGTGCCTGAAGCCATCCGCAAGGGCACCGAGCAGGCCAAGAAGAACCTGTTCAAGATTCCCCTGATAAACGGCACCATCCCGCACATCGTGCAGGGCGATTTCGGGGCCGGCAGCGTGATGCTTCGTCCCGCGAGCCCTGGTACTGGCGTCATCGCCGGCGGCGCGGTTCGACCGGTTCTGGAGGTGTCTGGCATCCAGGACATCCTGTCCAAGTGCATCGGTACGTCGAACCCGCACAACGTCATCCATGCCACCATCGAAGCTCTGAAACAGCTACGCAGCGCGAGTCACGTGGCCGGGCTGCGGGGCAAGCGGCTCGACGAGATCATGAGCTAGCCATGGCGAAGAAGCTGAAAGTTACCCTGATCCGTAGCGGCATCAACCGACCCGCGCAGCACAAGAGCACCGTGCTGCGCCTCGGACTGGGCAAGATGAACAGTTCATCTGTACTGCCCGACAACTTGGCGGTGCGCGGAATGATCAAGTCGGTCTCGCACCTGGTCAAAGTCGAAGCCGCCGAGTAGATTTCGCGCGCCAACCGAAAGGAATCAGCACGATGGGTACCACGCTCCACACCCTCAAGCCGCCACGAGGCGCCACCCGTAACCGCAAGCGGATCGGGCGCGGCCCGGGTTCTGGCACCGGCGAGCAGTCAGGTAAGGGCGTCAAGGGCCAGAAGGCCCGCACCGGCCACCACGGCGCTCGCTTTGGTTTCGAGGGCGGGCAGATGCCGATGCAACGCCGGTTGCCCAAGAAGGGCTTCAAGAACCCATTCCGCATCGACTGCTTTGCAGTGAACGTCGGCGATATCAACGAACGATTTGAGGTCGGGACCGTCAGCCTGTCTGAACTCAAGCAGATCGGACTGGTTCCCAGGAAGTACGAGTACGTCAAGGTGTTGGGCGGCGGCGACGTCACCAAGAAGTTCCTCGTCAAGGTCAACGCCATCTCGGCCTCGGCGAAAGAGAAGATCGAGAAGCTGGGTGGCACTGTCGAGCTCGTCGATGCCTGATGTCCGAGCGAACCTAGCGGCGATGTCGCAGCGATCCGTGCGACGATCCGTGCGAAAGGACGGCTGACGATGGCGTCCGGCTTTCAGAACATGGGGAAGATCCCCGAGCTGCGCCGCCGGATTCTCTACACCGTGGCGTTGCTGGCGGTGTATCGCATTGGCGTCTTCGTCACCACCCCGGGCGTCAACCGCTCGGTCATGGAGAAGATCGTCAAGCAAGCCTCAGGGACGTTCTTGGGTATGTTCAACATGTTCTCGGGTGGCGCGCTCGAGCAGATGTCGATCTTCGCTCTCGGCATCATGCCGTACATCAGTGCGTCCATCATCTTGCAGCTTCTCACCGTCGTGGTTCCCAAGCTGGAACAGGTGCAGAAGGAAGGCGAGATGGGCCGGCGCCGCCTGAACCAGTACACACGCTACGGCTGTATGGTCATCGCGCTGGTGCAGTCGTTTTTCATCGCCCGATGGCTGGTGTCGAACAATTCAGTCTTTGGCGAAGTGGTCCCGAATCCGACCTGGGATTTCTACCTTGTGACCATGGTGTCGTTGACCACGGGGACAGCGTTCATCATGTGGCTAGGTGAGCAGATCACCGAGCGCGGCATCGGCAACGGTATCTCGCTTATCATCTTTGCCGGCATCGTCACCGACATGCCGGATGCGGCAACCAAGCTGGTGATGAAGGCGCGCGACGGCGAGATCACGGCGTTCTCGCTCGCGCTCATCGGCCTCGTCATCGTGGCAGTGGTGGCCGGTATCATCTTTTTCGAGCGAGGCCAGCGCCGGATCCCGGTCCAGTACGCCAAGCGCGTTGTGGGTCGCAAGATGTTTGGCGGCCAATCGACGCACTTGCCGCTCAAGGTGAACACGGCGGGCGTGATCCCACCCATTTTCGCATCGTCCATCTTGATGTTCCCGCAGCAGATTGCTTCATTCGTCAATCACCCGATCATGAAGCACATCTCGGATGCGCTTTACCCTGGCGACTGGCGCTACAACGTCATTTACGTCGGTCTGATCGTGTTCTTTTGCTACTTCTACACCGCCGTGACGTTCAATCCCGTGGACGTCGCCGACAACATGCGAAAGTACGGCGGCTTCATCCCGGGCATCCGCCCTGGCAAGGCGACCGCCCAGTACATCGACCGAGTGTTGACTCGCATCACCTTCGGCGGCGCGGTTTACGTATCCGTCATCTGCGTACTACCTTCGCTGATGTATTCCCAGTTCTCGGTGCCGTTCCAGTTCGGCGGCACGGGCCTCATGATCGTTGTGGGCGTCGCTCTGGACACTGTCCAGCAGATCGAGTCCCACCTCATCACCCGAAACTATGAGGGGTTCACCGGCCCGAAGGGGCCGCGGATCCGTGGCCGTGGGTCACGCGTTGCCGGCCCGGTGGGAGCCTAGGTCTTAGCCGGTGGATTTTCATCTTGATCACCATGATCCGAAGGCTCGTGCTTCCTCAGCTTCTCATGGCCCTGAGGGTGTGACCGTGGGCATCCAGCTAAAGAACGCCAAACAGATCGAGAAAATGCGCGAGGCGAATCTCGTGGTCGCCGACGTGCTCGATGTCGTCGAGGCTGCGGCGGCGCCCGGGGTGACGACATGGGAGCTGGACCAGGTCGCGGCCCGGCGGCTCAAGCAACTTCGTGCCGATTCAGCATTCCTGGGCTACCGCGGCTATCCAGCGGTGCTTTGTACATCCGTGAACGATGTCGTCGTGCACGGCATTCCCCGTAAGAGTGTGGTTCTCAAGGACGGCGACTTGCTGTCCGTCGACTTCGGTGCCTACAAGGACGGTTGGTGTGGCGACTCGGCGCGGACCCTGGCCATTGGCAAGGTCTCGCCCGCTGCCCGTGCGCTGATGGAGGCCACCCGAGAGTCCCTCGAACACGCCATTCGACAGTGCGTTCCGGGAGGACGCCTGGGCGACATCGGTTGGGCCGTCCAGTCGCATGTTGAGGCCCTCGGCTATTCGGTCGTCCGACAGTTTGTTGGCCACGGCATCGGTCGTCAAATGCACGAGGCCCCGCATGTCCCCAATTACGGCGATGCCGGCAAGGGCAACAGGTTGTCGGTGGGGCTGGTAGTCGCCATCGAGCCGATGGTGAATGCCGGGACCGATGAGGTGGTGGTGGAGGACGATGGCTGGACTGCTGTAACCAAGGATGGTAGCCTCTCGGCCCATTTTGAGCATTCGGTGGCGATCACCGAGAACGGGCCTTACGTTCTGTCACGGCCTTAGGCCAGCGGGAGTGTCGCTATGAAGGTCAGAGCATCAGTGAAAAAAGTGTGTGAGAAGTGCAAGGTCATCCGGCGGCGCGGGGTCGTGCGGGTCATTTGCGAAAACGCTCGCCACAAGCAGCGGCAGGGCTAGGCCCGGCCGGAACCTCCAGGAGAATCAATGGCACGTATCGCCGGTGTCGACCTTCCGAGAAACAAGCGCATGGAAATTGCGCTGACCTATATTTATGGAGTCGGCAGGCACCTGTCGCGCCAGATCCTGAAAGCCGCCGAGGTTTCGGCTGACAAGCGCAGCGACGATGTTGATGACAACGAAGCGCGCCGCATCCGCGAGGTCATCGAGCAGAAGGGCCTGAAGGTCGAGGGTGACTTGCGCCGTGAGGTAGGTCTGAACATCAAGCGCCTCATGGACCTGGGCTGCTACCGTGGCCTGCGCCACCGCAAGAGTCTGCCGGCCCGGGGCCAGCGCACGCATACCAATGCGCGCACTCGGAAGGGACCGCGCAAGGGACAGATGATCAAGAAAAAGACTGAAGGCAGGGGCGCGTAGCCCGTCTGGCCACACAACGCTGATTGCGAACGGACCAAGAAACGCATGGCAAACGAAGACGAAGCAGCCGCAGCCGCAGCCGCAGCCGCGGCCCCAAAGGCCAAGGTTGGCAAGGCCAAGAAGGCCAAGAAGAGCGTCCAGAGCGGGATCGCCCACATCACGGCGTCCTTCAACAACACACTGGTCACCATCACGGACGTGTCGGGCAACGTCATTGCCTGGTCGTCGTCCGGGGTGAAGGGCTTCAAAGGCTCGCGCAAGTCGACCCCGTTCGCCGCGCAGTTGGCGGCGGAAGACGCCGCACACAAGGCCATGGAGCACGGCATGCGCTCCATCAACGTGTACATCAGGGGCCCGGGCTCAGGCCGTGAGTCGGCCCTGCGAGCGCTGGCGTCTACGGGGTTCAAGATCAATTTGATCCGTGACCTGACGCCCATTCCCCACAACGGTTGCCGGCCGCCCAAGCGCCGGCGCGTCTGAAAGGATCGAACGCCCGATGGCTAAGTATTCAGGTCCCGTCTGTCGCCTCTGTCGGCGAGAAGACATGAAGCTCTTCTTGAAGGGCGATCGCTGCTACACGGACAAGTGTGGCTACGAGCGACGCGCTTATGCCCCCGGCCAGCATGGCCAGGCCCGCCGCCGCAAGATATCCAACTACGGCGCCCAGCTGCGAGAGAAGCAGAAGGTGAAGCGGATGTACGGCATCGCGGAACGGCAGTTCCGCGGCTACTACTACAAGGCCACGCGCATGAAGGGCGTGACTGGCGAAAATCTCCTTCAGTTGCTTGAGCGTCGCTTCGACAACGTCATCTACCGTCTCGGGTTCGCCTCGGACCACGCCGAAGCCCGACAACTGGTGCGCCACGGCCACTTCAAGATCAACGGCAAGCGGGTGGACATCCCGTCGTTCCTCTGTCGTTCGACGGACGTGATCGAGGTGAAGGAGGGCTCTCGCAAGATCACGCGCGTCCAGGAGAGCCTGGCGGCGGTGGATCGGCGCGGAGTGCCCAAGTGGCTTGTGCTAGAGAAGGACAACTTCCAGGGCAAGCTGGTTGCCCTGCCGGCACGCGAAGACCTTACGATGCCGATCCGTGAGCAGCTCATCGTCGAGCTTTATTCGCGCTAGGTCTCGGGATCTGCGATTTTCTTGCGCTGACTGAAAAGAGGAGAACGGAATGTCGACTGCGAGCACCCTGACGTCACAACAATCTGCCTTCGTCGCCCGTAACTGGCGAGAGCTCATCCGCCCGCGGAAGCTTGAGGTCGATTCGGAGACCCTGACCGACACCTACGGCCGCTTCACCTGCGAGCCGCTTGAGCGCGGCTTTGGCACCACGATCGGCAACAGCCTGCGCCGGATCCTGCTGTCGTCGTTGCAGGGCGCCGCCATCACCTCGGTGAGGGTCGAGGGCTCGATGCACGAGTTCACGGCACTGCCGAACGTGGCGGAGGACGTGACCGACATCGTGTTGAACCTCAAGGAGGTCATCTCACGGGTCAGTGACAACAAGCCGCGCACCGTGCGAATCGAGAAGGACGGCGAAGGCAAGATCACTGCGGGTGACATCTTGCTGGTCGATGGCGTGGAGGTGCTGAACCCCGATCATCACATCCTGACCTGCTCGAAGGGCGCGAAGGTGCGATTGGAGCTGGAGATTGGCCTCGGGCGCGGCTACGTGCCGGCCGAGCGCAACAAGACACCGAACATGCCGGTTGGTGTTGTGCCGATCGATGCGTTGTTTTCCCCTATCCGGAAGGTCAACTTCCAGGTGACCAACGCGCGCGTCGGGCAGCAGACCGACTACGATCGTCTTTCACTCGACGTGTGGACCAACGGCACAGTCAAGCCCGAGGACGCGGTGGCTTACGCCGCCAAGATCCTGAAGGACCAGCTCAACATATTCATCAACTTCCAGGAAACTGCCGAGCCGACCCAGGAGCCGATGGTGTCGGAGGAGCAGGCCAAGCTCAGCGAGCACCTGTGGAAGTCGGTCGATGATCTTGAGTTGTCGGTGCGTTCGGCGAACTGTCTGCAGAACGCCAACATTCGGTACATCGGCGAGCTGGTTCAAAAAACCGAATCCGAGATGCTGAAGACCAAGAATTTCGGCCGCAAGTCGCTCAAGGAGATCAAGGAAATCCTCTCGAGCATGGGCCTGTCGCTTGGGATGAAGCTCGAGGGCTGGCCGGGCGACGGTCCGCCCAAGAAGCCGGCCTGAGGATCGCTCGCATCGCACCTTCGCCTCTAACGATGACCCATGAGACACCATAGAGCCGGCGTTCACCTGTCCCGCACCTCGGCACACCGAGCTGCGCTGTTCTCAAACCTGGTTGCGGCGTTGTTCCACAGCGAGCGCATCCGCACCACGTGGGCGAAGGCGCATGAAACCCGCCGCCTGGCGGAGCGGACCATCACCTGGGCGCGGCGCCTCGGTGATGTGCTGACCAAGGCGCCCGAGCGCCGTTCTCCCCAGGAGGCGGCGCGCGTTGTGCACGCCATCCGCATGGCCCGACGGGTGGTGCGGGATCGCAGCGCCGTCATGAAGCTGTTCAACGACATCGGTCCACGGTTTCTGGGGCGGCAGGGCGGCTACACAAGGATGTTGAAGATTGGGCCGCGCCCGGGCGACGCCGCCCCGATGGTCCTTCTGGAGCTGATGCCTGACGAGGCGCCGAGCGGCGGCAAGGGCAAAGGCTCAGCCATGGCTGACGACAAGGCCGCTGCAACCGAGAAGCAGGCCGCAGGCAAAAAACGTGCGGGCAAGCAGGGCGGCGCGGCAAAGACCGAGTCGAAGGCCGCCAAGCCCGACGCGAAGGCCAAGCCCAAGGTGAAGAAGTAACGCCGGTCGCCGGATTGGCCGGCGCTGGTTGACACTCCGGGTACCTCCCGGCCATAAGACCCGGGCCATGGGTGCGTCCGATGCGAGCTTGCCCAGCCTGGGGGGATCGATTGCGGTTTCCCTGGTGTCGCTGGGACTGGTCTGTCTGGCGGCGTACCTCGTACTGCGATGGCTGTCCCGGCGTGGTGTGGGGCAGGGACATGGGGCATTGAAAGTCCTGGCGCGCCTGCCGCTTGAGCCGCGCCGATCTCTGTACCTCGTCGAGGCAGCGGGGCGGTGCTTCCTGGTCGGCGTGGGCGACGGGCCGATGGCGTTGCTTGCCGAGATCGATCGGGAGCAGCTACCGACGCTGGAGCCAGGCCCGGCGGTGCCCGCAAGCCGGCGCTTCGCAGCGGTGCTGGCGGGAGCGCTGGGGCGGGACCGTCCCGGTAAGGTGGCGCCGTGACACTGCTGGTAGGGCTAGGTGCTGCGGTGGACAGGGGCGGGCAGCTGGCGTCGCGGCCGCTGGTCCTGTTGCTGGCGATGACAGCCCTGTCGCTGCTGCCTTTCGTGCTCTTGCTGATGACCAGCTTCGTTCGAATCGCGGTGGTGCTGTCGATCCTGAAAAGCGCACTCGGCACGCCGCAGATTCCACCCACGCAGGTGGTGACTGGGCTGGCGCTGCTGCTGACCATCTATGTGATGGCGCCGACGGGTGAGCGAATGTACCGGGCGATGGAGCCCGCGCTCGGCCGTGGCAGCAGCGCCGATATCCTCAGCGTCGATACGGTCGAAGCGTTGTGGGCGGCGACCGAGAAGGCACGGGAGCCGTTGCGCGAGTTTCTGCTCAAGCACGCGACCGGTAAGGACCGGACGCTGTTCCACGGATTGGCCTTGCGCATGCGCGCGCCCGAGGAGCGAGCCCGGATCGCGGATCGCGATTTCCTGGTGGTGGTGCCAGCGTTCCTGACCTCGGAACTGCGCCGCGCCTTCGAGGTAGGATTCCTGCTGTTCCTGCCTTTCCTGGTGGTGGACATGGTGATCTCGAACTTGCTGCTCGCCCTCGGCATGCACATGCTGTCGCCGACGACGGTGTCGCTGCCGTTCAAGCTCCTGTTGTTCGTGCTCGCGGACGGCTGGCAACTGGTGATCCGCGGACTGGTCGAGAGCTATGTCTGAAGGCGCTGCCATCGATCTGGTGTTGCGCGCCGTACGCGAGGGCTTGCTGCTGGTGGTGCTGGTGTCGGCGCCGCCGTTGCTTGCCAGTCTGCTGGTCGGGTTCCTGGTTGGGATCCTCCAGGCTGCCACGCAGATCCAGGATCAGACCCTGATGTTCGTACCCAAGCTGCTGGTCGTGGTGGCGGTGCTGGTTGCATTGGGGCCGTTGCTTGGCGCGCAGGTCCTGCGCTTCACCCAGTCGTTGCTGCTGCTGATCCCGAGCGTGCGGTGAACCCGTCGGACCTGCTTTCCGACGGCCTCGAGCGGTGGCTGGTGGCGCTTGGCCTGGGTGCCGCGCGCACCGTCCCGATTGCCTGGATGATCCCAGCTTTCGGCGGGCAGAACGTACCGGCGCAAGTGCGCATGGGCCTTGGTCTCGCGCTGTCGGCGCTGTGCCTGCCGCAGATTGTGGGCCACGTGCCACACGACGCGTCCCCCTTGCTGTGGCTGCTGCTGCTGGCGCGCGAGGTCGCCGTGGGTGTCACGGTTGGATTCCTGGGCAGTTGCCTGTTTCGAGCGGTGGAGGCTGCCGGACGGCTCACCGATGTGGTGCGCGGGTCGAACATGGCAGAGGTCATCTCGCCCGTGTCCGAGGGCCGGACGAGCCCGCTCGGCGACGTGTCCTTGTTGCTGGCGGTGATCATTTTTCTAGAGCTGGGTGGCGTCGGGTACGTCGCCACCGCCCTGGCTCGTAGTTACGAAGCGGTGCCGCTGGCGCCGGCGGCGCGGGGCGCGTCGGCTCTGACACCGGCGGTCGCGCTTATCATTGAGGCCTCCGGCAAGATCCTCGATGCGGCCTTGGGCCTGGCGGCTCCGGCGGTGGTGTCGCTTCTGCTGGCTGATCTGGCGCTGGGGGCCATCGCTCGGTCGGCGCCGCAGGTGCCGGTTTATTTTGCAGCGATGCCGCTCAAGGCGCTGCTTGGTGTGGGCATGCTGCTGGTCGGCCTGGGCGCGTTCGAAGGCGCAATCGTTGCCGGCTTCCGGGGCTGGGCCGTGATCGTCGAGCGGGGCTTCTCTCTCTGGCGATGAGTGGCCAGGGCGACAAGACCGAGGAGGCCACGCCACACCGGCTCGATGAAGCCCGGCGCAAGGGCCAGATCGCGTTCTCGCGCGACATGGGCGGCGGCGTGGTTCTGGTCGCGGTGTATGGCGCGATGGTGATCGGCGCAAGTACCTGGCTGGGCGAGCTTGCTGCCTACCTGCGCATGGCCCTGGCGAGCGCATCCGTGGCCACCTCGCCTACGGTCGCGCTTGGCCTGGCGCTGCACGCCACGTTGCGGGCGTCGCTTGTCGTCGTGCTACCGGCAGTCGCGGCGGCCGTGCTGGTGGGCGTCTTGCAGACCAACTTCCTGCTGTCTTTCGAGGCGGTGCGTTTCGATCCGGAGCGGCTGACCCCGACGCTCAAGCGCGTGGTCAGCGGCGCAAGCCTGGTCGAGATGGCCAAGGGTCTGATCAAGGTCACGCTGGTCGGGGCCGTGGCGTGGGTGACCCTGGCGGGCCTTGGACGGGTGCTGGGGAATCTGGCCGGCGCAACGCCGGCGCGGGTGCTGGCCGTGACTGGCGCGGTCGCCAAGACACTCGGCTTTCGCCTGGCGATGGTGGCGCTGGCCCTCGGTGTCGCGGATCTGCTCTGGCAGCGCTGGAAGCACCAGAAATCGCTACGCATGACCCGCGATGAAGTGAAACGCGAGTACAAGGAGAGCGAGGGCGATCCGCACCACAAGGCGGAACGCGGCCGCCTGCATCGGGAACTCATGGAGCAACGAATGGTGGCGGATGTTCGCAAGGCCGACTTCGTCATCGTCAACCCCGATCACATCGCGATCGCCTTGCGCTACGACCGCGACCGAGATGGCGCCCCGGTTGTGGTGGCCAAGGGTGAGCGGTTGCTGGCTGAAAAGATCAAGGAGGTTGCTCGGGAGGCCGGCGTGCCCATCTTCCGCGATGTCACTCTTGCCCGCTCGCTACGAGACGTGACCGAGGGCGACGAGATCCCGGAGGCGCTATACGAGGCGGTGGCCGAGATTGTTCGCGTTCTCGCCAGTCTTCCCGGGGCGGGCGACGCGGCGGCACCGGTGACACCGCTCGCGGGGCCGGCGGCACCGTCTGATGTCGTTGATCCTGCGCGCGGCTCACACTGGCGCCGCGCCTGAAGCCTTCGGTGGCACGAAATGCATCGCTGCCAAGAGATCGTGCGCTAAAGTCGCCGCCGATGGCTATGAAGAGAGTTCGCAAGGCGGTGCTGCCGGTCGCAGGTCTTGGCACGCGTTTCCTTCCGGTCACGAAGGCGATACCGAAGGAGATGCTGCCGCTGGTCGACAAGCCCGTGGTTCAAGTCAACGTCGAGGAGTGCGTCGCAGCCGGTATCGAAGAGATTATCTTCGTCACCAGCCGCGGCAAGGAACCCATTCTCGACTATTTCGATCGCGCCGCCGATCTGGAGGCCTTGCTCGAAAAGAAGGGCAAATTCGCGGAACTCGAGATGGTGCGCAAGACCAGCGATTTGGCCACCATCATCTCGGTGCGGCAGCCGGAGGCGCGCGGCCTCGGCCATGCGGTCCTGTGCGCGCGTGCGGCCATCGGGGACGAGCCCTTTGCTGTCTTGCTGGGCGACGACCTGGTGCAGTCAGCGCGGCCCGCTATCCAGCAACTGGTTGACGTGTACGATCGGAACGGGCGCGGCGTGGTTGGCCTGTACGAGGTGGCCTCCGGGCAGGAGCACCTGTACGGCATCGTCAAGGCCGAGAGGATCGAGCCTCGCTTGCATCGCATCTCGCATCTGGTGGAGAAGCCGGAACCTGGCACGGCGCCATCCCGTCTGGCGGTGATCGGCAGGTATGTGTTGCCGCCGGAGATCTTCGACATCCTCGAGCACACCACTCCTGGCCGCGGCGGCGAGATCCAGTTGACTGACGCCCTCGCGATCTTGTGCGCGCAGAAGGGGCTCGACGGCTGGGAGGTCGAAGGCGAGCGATTTGACGCCGGCGATCGCGCAAGCTACGTGCTGGCGGTGGCCAAGTTCGCGCTCGATCGCGCCGACATCGGATCCGCGGTACGCGCCGGCCTGGAAGAGTTGCTGCGCCGGTAGCCATGGCGGGGCAGCCAGGCGGGTCGTCGTCGCCCTCGCCCCGGGGTGCGCTGGTCGAGGTGGCGGTGGCGCTGCCGCTGCACGACACCTTCACGTATCGCGATCCGCGCGGCGACGCTCGCCTGGCCCTCGGCAGCCAGGTTGTGGTTCCGTTCGGGGCCCGGCGGGTGACCGGGTTCGTGGTGGGGTTTCCTACCGATTCGCCGCGGGCGGTCCGCGACATCGAGGATGTCCTCGATCAGGAACCCGCCCTCGATGCGGCCGTCCTGGATCTGTGTCGCTGGGCCGCGACCTACTACCACGCGCCGCTCGGTGAGGCGCTGCGAGCGGCACTCCCGCAGGGTGAGCGCGGCACGTCGGCGCGTCGGCTGATCTTGGCGGCGACCGGCGAGCGTTTGCTAGCACGCGAAGATCTGGGAGTGCGCAACTTCGCCAGCCTCGGTCTTGATGAGGTCGATCGAACTTTCTTGCGCCGCCTGGGACGGACACGACGCGGCCTGGCCCTGGCGGCGGTTGAGAAATCGCCGATGAAAGCGCGACTGCCGCGGCTGCTGGCGGACCAGTTGGTGGAGGTCGGGGACGAGATCAGCGCGAAAGTCAGTGATCGCAAACAACTGATCGCTCGGGCTGTGGATCCGAGGAAACCGCCGGCAGCCTCCGCCCGCGCGCAAGGCCGCACAGCGATGTTCGAGCGCACCCTGGGCGTGGACGGTCTGCCGTGCTCTCACGGTTTGCTGAAGCCGGCTGAGCGGGCACTGTTGCGAGCGTTGGTGCGCGACGGGCTGGTGCGGATCGAGGAGCGCGAATCCGAGCCACGGCCCGCCGCCGATGCTGCCGCGGTGTCATTGCCCACGCTCAATCAGCATCAGGCGGTGGCGCTGGAGGCGCTCACCGCGGCGCTCGGCAACGGATTCTCGCCGTTCGTCCTGCAAGGGATCACCGGTTCGGGCAAGACTGAGGTGTACCTGCGAATCATCGCCACGGCGCGCGCGGCGGGGAAGGGTGCGCTGGTGTTGGTCCCCGAGATCGCGTTGACACCACAGCTGGCACAGCGTTTCAGAGCGCGCTTTGGCGACGATGTGGCGGTGTTGCACAGCGGCCTGGCGCCGGCGCAACGCCGCGCGGCCTGGCGGCGGTTGCGAGCGGGCGAGGTGGGCATCGCGGTGGGCGCACGGTCGGCGGTGTTCGCGCCGATCCGGAACGCGGGCGTCGTGGTGGTCGACGAGGAACACGACCCGTCGTTCAAACAGGACGATGGCGTGCGCTACAACGGCCGCGATCTAGCGGTCGTGCGCGCGCAACGATCGGACGCATTGCTGGTGCTGGGATCGGCCACGCCGTCCCTGGAAAGCTTCCGCAACGTCGAACTGGGGCGCTATCGCCGCCTGTTGTTACCCACGCGTGCGAACCCTGCGGCCGCGGGGCGACCCTTGCCGTCAGTCGAGGTGATCGACCTGCGGCACTACCAGACGGGGATCGACGGCATCTTTTCCGGGCCCCTGACCGAGGCCATCGCTGCGACTCTAGCGGCCGGCGAGCAGACCATCCTGTTCCTCAACCGACGCGGGTTCTCGCCGCTGTGCCTGTGTCGCGGTTGCGGACACATCGTTCGCTGCAACCAGTGTGCGGTCTCGCTGACCTACCACCGCGGCACCGGGGCACTCGTGTGTCATTACTGCGCGCGCGCTGTGACGCTGCCCGATACCTGTCCAAGTTGTCGTCGTCCCCAACTGGAACTGCTGGGCGTGGGGACGGAAAGGGTCGAGGCCATCGTGCGTGAGCGATTTCCTACCGCGCGTGTGGCGCGCCTTGATCGCGACACCGCGGGGGCGGGCCGGACGGCGGTTCTGGAGAAGGTTCTCGACCGGGTGCAGGCCGGCCAGATCGACATCCTGATCGGGACGCAGATGGTGACCAAGGGGCACGACTTTCCGGGGGTGACGCTGGTCGGGGTGCTGCTGCCTGACCAAGGGATGAACATGCCCGATTTTCGCGCCGCCGAGCGCACCTTCCAGTTGCTCGAACAGGTAGCCGGGCGGGCGGGACGCGCCGAGAAGGCCGGTCGCGTGATCATCCAGACCTACGATCCTGATCACCCCGCCATCGTTTGCGTGCGTACACACGATTACGACGGATTCGTGACGGGAGAACTGCGGCGTCGGTCGGAAGCAGGCTACCCGCCAGTGACCCGAATGGTCGCGTTGCGCGTCGATGGCCCGTCGGAGGCTGCGGTCCGGACCGCCGCGGCCGACGCTGCCACCCTTGCCCGGTCGGTGCCGGAGGTTCGCGTTCTGGGCCCGGCAGAGGCGCCGATATCGATCATCCGAGGTCGCACGCGCTGGCAGGTGTGGCTGGTCGCAGCGGATCGGGCCCGGCTGGCGGAAGCTGCCAGGCGCGGGGCGGCAACCCCGCTGCCCCCGAACGTTCGCTTGGTCGTCGACGTGGATCCCTTGAGCGTGCTTTGATGGGGCCAGTGAAGCTGCTGATCGTGGCCGGACCGTATGAGGGCGAGCGTCTACGCCGAGCGGCGTCGGCGGATGGTCCCGAGATCGATCTGGTCGAATCGGTGGAACACGCCCTTTCCGAGCTGAAGCGGCCAGGACAACGAGCTGTCCTGGTGGCAGGCGGCGCCGTCGACGGTGATGCCACCGACGCCCTGCTGAGCCTGCGCCGGGCGGCCGGCAACCGCTTGCACCTGTTCTTCGTGGGTGATGCGGATGACGTCGCCGCAGTGTCGGATCTGGTGCAGGTAGGATTTTCGCGGGTGACTGCTCCCGAGGAGGTCATGACGCGCGTGCGCGCCTTCCTAGGTGGCCGGCCCACCATCGAGACGCCGGTCGTTGCGCTCGCCTCACCTGCGCTGCCGATCCGGATCGCCTCGTCAGGTGCCAGCGTCTTGCTCAATCGGGTCGCCGATAGCATCGACGACGATCTCGACGCAGAGATGCTAGATGCCGCGAAAACCGCGATCGATCGGCGGCTACACGCAGAACGCGCGTCTGGCAACGACTTCGCGAGCGCCACCGACAAGACGCGCGAGGCGCCGCCGGAGCTCGTACACGACATGCTTGCGGGTGTGATCGCCGATGTGGACGCCGAAGGTCAAGCCGGCGCGGACGATATGGTTACAGGGCGGGCGCAGGAAAGGCGCGATTGGGAGCGTGCGCCGGCGACCTCCTCTGGCATTCCAGCCGCTGTGGGCGCGGCTTTGTCGGGCGCTGTGGCCGCCGAGGACTTGCCGATGTTGCTGGGACGGGCCTTTCTCGATGGGATTACGGGTCGGTTGAAGTTTCGTCGCGGTGACGTCGAGAAGGCCGTCTACCTCGAAGGCGGTCGCCCGGTTCTGGCAACATCGACCGCGCCATCCGACCGGATGATCGAGATGCTGGCCCGTCAGGGGCGTATCACCCCCGCCCAGCATCAGGTTGCCAGCCGCGCCGCCGCCGATACCGGAAGGCGCATGGGGGTGCTGCTGATCGACCTCGGGATCCTGAAGAGCAGTGAGCTGCTTCCGGCTGTGCGACAACACTATGAGGAGATCATCTTTTCGCTGTTCGCCTGGGAGGATGGTGGGTGGCAACTAGAGCCAGGTATCGCGGCGGATCCGCGACGGATTCGCTTGTTGCGGCATCCGGTGGCGCTGGTCGAGGAGGGGCTGCAGCGCGGTTATCCCGAAGGTCGCATGCTGGCGCGCCTCGGGTCTGAACGTAATGTGTTCCGGCTGGATGTCCGGGGCGGCGCCCGGGATATCTTGGACGAGCTGCGCGGCGCGGCGGCTACCAGAGGCGTGGCCCAACTTTTCGACGGTGTCCGAACGCTTGAACAGGTCGAACAGGAAAGCGCTCTGCCCAGTCAGGCGGCCACACGATTGTTCTTCACGTTGCTGCTCTTCAGGTTGATCACGCCCGCAGCTCCGCTGTCGACGGCCAGCTCGCGCGGCAGCCGCGGCCCGGCGCGCGACATCGAGACTGAACGCGCGCGTATCCTGGCCCGCTTTGCGCTGGTGCGTGAGGGCGACTACTTCCAGATCCTTGCGCTGGGGCGCGGCGCGGACCTGGCGGAGATTCGCCGCGCTCAGGCGCGGGTGCTGGCAGAACTGGCGGCGCTCGGCGACGGCTCGGATCTGACCGCTGAACTTGATGCTATTCGCACCGTGGTGGCAGAGGCCGCTCGCGTGCTTGGCAACGACAGGTTACGGGCCGAGTACGCCGCGCATCTGCAGCCCGCGCCCGCTGCGAGAATGCCCGCCGTGAGCAGCGTCGGCGGCGCTGGATAGGCCAGGCGAGCGACGTGCGGCAGCGGATCGTTTTCTTCGGATCGCCCGAGTTCGCGGTGCCCTCGTTGCAGGCCCTGGCGCCTGGCCACGACCTGGTGGCAGTGGTGTCGCAACCAGATCGTCCCGCGGGACGCGGCAAGCATCTGGTGGCGCCGCCGGTCAAAACATGCGCACAGGCTCTGGGCGTGCCGGTGATGCAGCCGGCGACCTTGAAAGATCCTGAAATTGCGCTGCGGCTCGCCGAACTAGAACCGGATCTGTTCGTGGTGGTGGCCTACGGCCGCATCCTGCCGCCTGCGTTGCTGGCGATTCCGAAGCGCGGACCGTGGAACGTCCACGCTTCGCTGCTGCCAGCGCTGCGAGGTGCCGCGCCGATTCAGTGGGCCATCATTCGGGGCGAGACTCGCTCTGGCGTGTGCATCATGCAGATGGAGGCCGGGCTTGATACCGGACCGGTGGCGGCATGTGCGGAGGAGGGCATCTCCGAGGACGATACCGCCGGCTCGCTGGCCGCGCGGCTGGCCCAGCTGGGAGCCCGGCTGCTGGTCGACACGGTCGGGCGGATCGCGGTGGGTACCGTCAGCCTGGTGCCACAGGATCACACACGAGCGACCTTGGCCCCGATGCTCGACAAGGAAGACGGCCGTCTCGACTTTGCAGGTGCCGCCGCCGCTGTGTCCGCTCACGCTCGTGGCGTGGACCCGTGGCCGGGAGCCAGTGCCGATCTCGACGGCCTGGTGATGAAGCTGTACCGGCCGAGGCTGGTGGCGGGGCAGGGCCGTCCCGGCGAGGCGCTCGGGCTCGTGCCGGAGGGGCTCGCCATCGCATGCGGGCAGGGGGCGGTCGCGTTCGCCGAGTTGCAACTGCCGGGGCGCAAGCGCCTGGCCGCTGCGGCCGTGCTGGCCGGCCACCCGGTCTCGCCCGGCACCGTCCTGCGCGGAAAGGTATAGTTCGGTCGTGAGCATCCAGATCGCGCCATCTCTTCTCTCGGCGGACTTCGGGCGACTGGCCGAAGAAACCCGGGCAGTCGAACTGGCAGGCGCCGACCTCATTCACATCGATGTGATGGACGGCAACTTCGTCCCCAACATCACGATTGGTCCCACGGTGGTGTCGGCCATTCGCAGGGCCACGACCTTGCCGCTCGACGTGCATTTGATGATCGTGGAGCCGCAGCGCTACATAGACGACTTCGTGCGGGCCGGTGCCGACATCATCTACGTTCACGCCGAGGCCTGTGTGCATCTGCACCGCGTGGTTCAGCAGATCCGCGCCGCCGGCAAGCGGGCCGGGGTGTCGCTCAATCCGCATACGTCGATCGACGTGATTGATGTCGTCTTGCCCCAGCTGTCATCGGTTTTGGTGATGACCGTCAACCCGGGTTTTGGTGGGCAGGCCTTCATCCCCGAGACGCTGCCCAAGATTCGCAAGCTACGCGCCGAGATCGATCGCCGCGGCCTCGCCGTCGCCATCAGTGTCGACGGTGGCATCGGTCCCGATACCGCCGCCACGGTGGCCGAGGCGGGCGCAGAGATCCTGGTGGCCGGCTCCGCGATCTTCCGCACCCCCGACTACCGCGCGTCGGTGGCGGCGATGCGGGCCGCCGGTGCGGCTGGCGCCGCAAAGCGAGTCGGCGCAACCGGGTGACGATCGGTGCGCGGCACTGGCCTGCGTGAAAGTCCGTCGTGGGTCGCTTCCTTCGGCGCTCAGCCTGCTGGGAGGCGATCGATTCGCGCGCGCATCTCCGAAGGACGTCGCGGATTTGAGTTGTCGGGGCGACAGGATTCGAACCTGCGACCTTTCGGTCCCGAACCGAACGCGCTACCAGGCTGCGCCACGCCCCGATGTTTTAGGAAGGCCGCGAAACCTAACACGCCGGAGCGCGAGGTCGACAAAAAACAACAGGAGCGCTAACAGAACGACCGGGGTGCCCAGCGATCGCAACGCCGGGATGACGTCGGTGCCTGCGTCCAGGGCGGCCTCCGGATCGTCGACCAGGCGGCCGCCGGTTCGTTCGGCGAGCACCTGCAGCAGGCGATGACCGCCAAGCGACACCGCGGCGGAATCCGGGCTGGCCGACGGCGGTGGCACGGGCATGAGTTCGCGGCTCAAGGGCACCGCGACGCGACCTGCGCCCGCGGCCGCGGCCAGATGATTGGGCCGCGAGAACAGTTTGGCGTCCAGCAGAGCCGCGGGCGCTCCGGCCAGCGAGAACTCGGCCTCGTAGACGCCCGCGGCGCGCTCGGTGAGGGGAATGCGCAGCGGGCCCGTCGCATTTATGCTGCCCCCGTCCGGGGCGACCCTCGTCACCACCAGGTCACCGTCGAGGCCCGTAAGCGCGCGATCGTCGGCCCCGGACGCTCGCAGTCTTGCAAGGACGTGCTCACCGTCGACGACGGTCTCGACGGGAAAGTGACTGGCCGCCCGGCGCCGCATCGTCGCCCGGGCGATCTGTGCCCAAAGTTTCGCGAACGACGGCCAGCGTGCCCAGCTGATCGCCCAACGGTTTCCGAGATCGCTGGTCCACACTGTCACCTGTCCAAGACCCTGCTGCCAGCGCACCAGCAATGGATCGCCCTGTCCCGTCGCCAGCACCAGTTCGGCCTCCTTGCGCGCCCGGATTCGTGTGTAGCCGTGCAACGCGGGCGCAGCCTCCAGCGCCACGCCGCCCAGCATGTCGGCGCGCTTGACCGCTTTGGCGAAGGTCGGCTCCTCGACCACGGCCGAGCGCGAGATCTGCTGCGTCTCGCGGGTGAAAATGCGGGGGATGCTGGCGGGATCGCGCGTGTGATAAAAGCGCCCGCCCCCGCGGGCCGCGATCATCTGCAACAGCGTGAGATCGGCGCCCTCGCCGACGCCCACGGCCGATACCGTGATGTGTCCGCCGGCTGCTTCATCGACGAGTTCCGAGATGCCCTCGGCCGGGGACTGACCGTCGGACAGGACGATGACGTGTTTCTTCTTGGCCCGCGCGGGGACCAGTTGCTCGAAGGCTTCACGCAGGCCGGGCAGGATGTTGGTGCCGCCGCTGGCCCGGATCTGGGCGATGTCGCCCAGAATGCGCTGGCGGTTCCCGGCCGGCTGCAGCCGCACCACGGTCTGCGCCTGGCTGTCGAAGACGATGACCGAGATCAAGTCCTGGGCGTCGAGCATCTCGGCAGTGCCGCGCGCAGCCTCCTTGGTCAGTTCCATCTTGGGGCCCGACATCGACCCCGAACGATCGATCACCAGGGCAAGCGCCAAGGTGGCCTCCTCGCGCTCCCCCGACATGTCCTGCCGGATGGGCAGCAGATTCTCCAGGCGCGTGCCGGCGTACGCGCCCGAGCCCAGACTGTCGGGGCCACCGCCGACCAGCAGGCCGCCGCCATCGCGGACGAAGCCGGTGAGGGCCTGCATGGCGCTGTCGCGCAGGGCCGCCCGCGGTACGTCGGACAGGATGATCAGATCGAAGCGATCGAGCCCTGGTCGATCGGGCAGGGCCTCGGGGCCGCGCGTGTCGACCTCGATCGATTCGGCGTCGAGCGCTCGCGGCAGTGGGCTGCCGTTGCCGCCGCCGCGCTCGATGAACAGCACGCGGGGCCTGCCCTGGGGCGCGATTGCCAGCACGCCGACGTCGTTCTCGCGGTGGCCGTTGGCGTCGGCGTCACGGATGGCCACCCGGTACACCGCCGGTGCGTCGCGTTCGAGGCGGGTGGTCCAGCGCAGCGTGGTGATCCCTGCCGCAACATCGAAGGCGCGCTCGCCGTCCGGCGTGTGAGGGGTGCCGTCGCGGGTCAGGGCGAGGCGCAAGTGCCCGGCACGCGTCGCCATGATACGGATCTCGAGATCGAAGGCGGCGCGCGGCCGGACGATCTGGGGCGCCGATACGGACAGTAGCGCGACGTCGTCGTCTTTCGATCCTTGCAGCGGCACCGAGAAGATGCGGACGTTGCGGGCCGCCGCACGTTCGGCTTGCACCAGCACGTCGCCGCGGGTCGGGCGCCCATCGCTCAGCAGGACGACCCTTGGCACCTTGCCGGGATCGAGCAGGCCGAGACTGAGGGCCAGCGCGGCGCCCAGATCGGTGTCGTCGCCGACGGGAGCAGCGAAGCGCGTGGGTGCGCCGCGGATCTCCTCGGCGTTGGCAGCGAAGCGCACCACGCGCAACGACGCCGGAGGATCCCGGCGGCTTACCGCGCTGGCCAGTCGTTCAATCATGCGGCTCGTCTCGGTGAGCTTGGCGTCGGGCACACTGCCCGAGACATCGACCAGAGCTACCAACGAAACCTCGCGCCGGTCGTCCTTGAGTGCCAGGTCAGTTAGCGCGAGCGCGAGCAATGACAGCAGGACGATGCGCGCAGCCAGTTGCACCACGCGAAGGCGGCGGCTGGCATCCGCCAGCGAGCCCAGCGTCGTGGCCACGAGCAGCGGCACCACCGCCAGCACAAGCAACGAGCGGGGCGTGCCCACGCGCAAGATCCACGGGCCCACGGACAGATCCAGGGCGCCTTCACCGTGACGCTTCAGTAGCCACATCGGGACGCCAGCCAGCACACCCGCCGCAGCGATGGCCATCGTCCAGCGTCGTCGCGCGGCCGATCGCTCGGGACTGCGCCTCATACCGTCCACCGTCGGTGGAAAGTCCACCACTCGCCGATGAGCAGCACAGCCGCCAGCCACAACGACAGGCCGGCCGCAGAGACGGGCAGCGGGCGCGCGGCCGGCGTGGGATCCCACGGCTCTTGAGGTTCGCCGTTGCGGCGCAGGCGTGGAGTCCTGCGCAGATCCGATTCCAGCGGTGATGCCAGATTCGCAGCTACCAGGACAGGCGGAACGCCCGGCATCTCGGGCGCGATGCGATGGAAGCCCTGGCGGAGCACCGGGACCTCGACGGCCCCGGCCAGCGCCGGCCGGCGCACGGTGACACCCGCCGGATCAGTCACGCGCACCCAGGTTGCGGCATCGCCGCGGGGCAACGGGATGCGCGCCGAGGTACCAGTGCGCAAAGCGGGCGCCACAGGTGCGGCATCGTGCCCCAGCCAGTCGAGGGTATTGGCCAGCAGCAGAGGGTATGCAGGGCGCAGCGGCAGATCCGAGTGGGCGGGGTCGAATGCCAGTGCGACGACGCTCAGGTGGTCACGACGGCGGGTCACCAGCAGCGGCGTTCCGAACGAGACGACCGGGCTCTCGTCACCCGGTTCCACGGCCAGACGTCGTGCTTCGCGGATGTTCAGGTCCGCGAGCGATACGTGCGCGAGCAAGGGATGGCGGGTGGCTATCTCCGAGGCCACCGGATCGCGAACCAGACCGCGATCCCCGAACGGGCTACCCGGGCCCGAGGCACCGAGGTAGAGGAAGCGTCCGGCCGTGGGTGGTGGCGCTGGTGCGATGCCGTTGAAGATGACGGCGTCCTGGCTTGCCCAGGCGGCACGGCTGGTCTCGGCGGCCGCAGCGCTGACCCTGCGGACGGTCACGCTCGCGCCCAGGCTGAGGAGCGCGCCATCGAGATACAGATCGGGCCTGCCCACCACCAGCAGCCGCCGGCGGGGCAGCGCGGGCACCACCGCGAAAGCTTGATCGTCGAGCGCCAGCGCGTCCCTTCCGCCGTCGGCGAATGCCAGGTGTGCTTCGATGATGGCGCCATCGGTGGATGGCCAGGGGAAGCTGCGCTCGATCCGGGTTCCCGGGGCCAGCAGCACGGGTACGCGCTCGATCAGCTGCTTGGCAACGCCCGCGCGCAGTTCGAGCGCGACGGTGCGCGGGCCAACGCCAAAGTTGTGCAGCGCGAGGCGCAATTCGGCGCTGGTCGGATCGGCGGGCCGGCGCTCGACCGAGAATGCCAGCACGGCAACGTTGTCCGCCGCGGCTGCCACCGGTACGAAACGCACTTCGATGTCGTCGGACCTCTGATCGACATCCACGTCACCGTCACCGATCACCACGACGATCGGATTTGCTCGCCCGCGCAAGGCTGACGCGGCGAAGGCCAGTGCTCGGGGCGCATCGGTGGCTTCCTCGCTGGGCTGCAGGCGAGCTATGGCCTGGTCAAGGGTGGCCAGATCGTTCTCGAACCCGGTCTCGGGGCCGACCTGCGCGGCGAATCCGGCCACCATCAGGCGATCGCCGCCGCGCAGACTTGCGACCACCGCGCGCGCGTTGCGCCGGGCGAGGTCCATACGCGTTTCGGTACCCGCGATGGCGCGCATCGACGCCGACACATCTACCAGCAGCAACAATGTTCGCGCGGGGCCCACCGGATCCGTCCGACGTGGCACCGCCGCGCCGAGCAGCAGCAACCCGAGGACAGTCAACTGCAGCAGGAAGGACAGCCAGCGCCGCAAGCGTCGGCCGACCACCGCATGACGTCGAAGGCCAAGTCCCTGGGTCCACAGCGGCGAAAATGACACCGGCGCGCGCCGCTGACGTTCACGCAGCAGGTACAGCGCGACCAGCAGCACGCTGCCGATGGCCCCCAGTGCCACGACGGTGCCCGCACCGAGAGCCGTCAGGGTCAAGCCGCCCAAGGTCAATCCTCCTGCCCGGCTAGCGCAGGACTCCGCCCGCGCGGAAGAGCCGCAACACCAGATCCTCGAATGAGTGGTCGCTGCGCACCGAAAAATACGGAATCGCTCGCTGCCGGCAGAAGCGGGCGGTGGTGGCGAGACGGGCGTCGAAGCGACGGCGGTAGTCGTCGCGCACCGCCGGAGTCACGGTCAATTCGCGCTCGGCACCAGTCTCCATGTCCACCAGTACCAGGTCTCCCCTTAGCTCGGGCTCGGCTTCCTCGGGCGCGTGGATCTGAACGACGACCGGTTCGAACCGACTGTAGCGCAGGCGATCGATCGCTTCCTCGTAGCCGACCGGGTCGTAGAAATCCGACAGGATCACGGTGACACCGCGGCGGCGGTGGCGCGCGAGAAATTGGGTCGTGGCCGCACGCAGATCGGTGCGCCCCTCGGGCCGCAGGGCGCCCAGCAGCGACAGCACCGGATGGATCTGCGCTTTGCCGCGCACAGGTCCGATGCCGCCGCCGAGGGCCTGGGTCACTGGATAAAGCGCGACTCGATCCAGATTCGACCACGCCACGTACGCAAGCGCCGCCGCGGTCTGGGCCGCCAGGCGGAACTTGGATGGCGCGCCAGCGGCCATGGATGCGCTGGCGTCGACCAGCAGGTACACCGGCAGATCCTCGTCCTCGTCGAACATGCGGACCAGGAGACGCTCCATGCGTCCGTACAGGTTCCAGTCGAGCCGGCGCAGATCGTCGCCGGGCACATAGGAGCGGTGGTCGGTGAACTCGATGCCGCTGCCCGCCCGTCGGGTGTGACGTTCGCCCTGTGCCCGGGTCGACATCACCCGCTTGGCGACCACCGAGAGGCGTTCGAGCTTGCGCAGAAAGGTTTCGCCAAAGACCACGGATCCGTCGCGCGCGGCGGTGCCGCCGGTTGCAGCAGGGAAAAGTGGGCTGGCAGTGGCGGCCACGCTCAGGCCTCGGGCACGTGATCGAGCAGGGTCGCGATGATCTGGTCGGTCGACACGCCGTCCGCCTCGCCCTCGAAGTTGAGCAACAACCGGTGGCGCAAAGCCTGGGGCACCATGCGACGCACGTCATCGAACGACGGACTGAAACGGCCGGCTCGCAGGGCCGAGACCTTCGCGCCAAGTAGAACCGCCTGCGCGCCACGAGGCGAGGCGCCGTAGCGAATGAACTTTTTCACGGAAGCCTCGGTCGATGTCGCCGGGTGCGTGGCCTCGATCAGACGCACCACGAAGTCCTGTACCGGTCGCGCCACTGGCACCTCACGCACCAGGTGCCGCATCTCGTGGATCCGGGCTGCCCCGAGCACCGGCCGGACCGTGGGCGTCTCGGCTCCGGTGGTGCGGTCGAGGATGGCGTGCATCTCATCGCGGCTGGGCGTCTCGACCCGCAGCTTGAACAGGAACCGATCGAGTTGGGCCTCGGGCAGCGGGTAGGTGCCCTCCATCTCGATCGGGTTCTGGGTGGCCAGCACCAAGAATGGGGACGGCAGCTCGTAGGTCTGACGTCCGACGGTGACCGCGTGCTCTTGCATCGCCTCTAGCAGTGCGCTCTGGGTCTTGGGCGTGGCGCGGTTGATTTCGTCGGCAAGCAGGATATGGGCAAACACCGGTCCGGGCTGGAACTCGAAGCGCCGGCCGCCGGCCGCCTCGACAATCATGTTGGTTCCGGTGACGTCCGAAGGCATCAGGTCGGGCGTGAACTGCACACGCGAAAACGTCAGTTCAAGCGCGTCCGCGAGCGAGCGTACCAGCAAAGTCTTGCCGAGACCGGGAACCCCTTCGAGCAGCACGTGCCCGCCCGCGAGTAGCGCGGTCGCTATGCCCTCGGTGATGGCGCCGTGGCCCACGATGCGCCGGCCGATCTCGTTCAGCAGCGCGGTCATGTCGGCGCGAAACTGTCCGGCGGCGGCCTCGACGGGCGTGGTCGTCGTCATAGGTGTTGGCTATCTACCTTTGGTCTGGGGCGCTGGCCCTGGGGCGGATGAGCTGGAAGTAGCGCCGCACCAGGTAGCGGCGACCGGCCGGTACGTCGGTGCTGTCGAGGGTCTCCTCGACCACGGCATGATAGTCCTGGAAGACCTTCTGGTAGCGGGTTTCGGCGAAGCCCCGTGCCGCTCCCGCCTCTATCACCTGTGCGCGCGACGGGCCAGCGCCACTCGATACCTTGGCCGCGACGGCCCGGCCGCGGCTCTGCAACTGAGTCTGCTCGCCCAGCGGATCGCCGTCGGTATCGCCACCGATGCGGTCGCCGCCGGCGCCCGGCATGGTGGCCGGCATTTCGATTTCACTCGCCAGCTCGGCCTCGGTATCAGACGGCTGCAGGCCTTCCGCGCCCGTGGCAGACGGCGTGCTGTCGCTATCGCCCGGGCCGGACGAGGGGCTGTCCCCGCGTGCAGCTTGCTCGAAGCGCTGCTCGGCTTTGCGCTGCGCCTCGGTGCCTCGCTCCTGGCCCTGGTTGTCGCGGCGCAGGCGGTTGCGTAGCTGGTCGACCGCCTTCGCCATCTCCTGGCGCGCCCCGGTTTTGGCGGCCTCGCGCGCCTGGTGCGGCAGCTCGTTTGCGGTCTTGCGCAGAGTCTTCTCGCATGCTGCCGGATTGGCCTGGCAATCCTGCGCGCTGTCGTTCAGATTGCGCTCGAGGCGCTTGAGTTCGCGTTCTCGGGGACGCTGCTCGGCCGCTTCATGGTCGCCGCTCGGCGCCGCCCGTTGGCTGGCCTCGGCCGGACGATCGAGACGCTGGCCGGAGTTCTGCCCTGGTTCGGCCCCCGTCTGCGTCCGCATCGGGGTGTCAGCCGGTGCCAGCGCGCCGACGGCTCCCGCCGCTTGTGACAGAGCTTCCGACAAATTGTGCCGCTCGCGGTCTCCCAGTTGACTCGCGCGCTCGGCCAGTCGCTCCATCGCGTCCTTGGCAGCGTCGCCGTCCAGCCTGTCGAGAGCCTGCGCCACCGCGCCGGTTCGCGGGTCGCCCGCCAGGGACTGCGCGGCCTTCGCGATCCCGCGCCGAAGCGTCACCGCCTCCCGCAAGAGCTCGGTCGAACGATCGTCAAGACCCTGCAAGCGCGCCAGCACCTCGGTTTCGCCCAGGTCACCCTTTTCCAGCGACGACAGCAATCCTTCCAAGCTTGACGTCAGTCCATCGATCTCGGCGTCATCCAGGGCTCGTCCAGTTCTTCGAATTGTCGCCAGGGCCGCGCGTTCGGTCAGCAGGCCAGCCAGGCGCAGCCTACGCTCGGGCGTAGTGGTTCCTTGCGTGTTGGATGCCACCAGCGGGTGTGCCGGTAGCGCTCGTCCGGGCAGAGCACCAATCAAGATGGCGACCGCGGCCAGGACCCCGAAAGCTGGCAGTCCACGCGGCGCGCGGATCGGCGCGGCGGCGGCCAGGGGCAGGGCGCTCGCCGTGCGCAGGGCGTCGGCGAGCGCCGCAACCGTGAACCGACTATCGCCGGTAGGGCCGAGCGCGAGCGCGATCAGGACCCGATCAGCGTTACGAGATTCAGCGCCCGGGCGCCGGGCGGCGGCGGCATCCACGGCTCGTGCGCAACGATCGAGGGGGATGCTCCGGAGCGCGGCTGCGGTCGCACCGAGCCCGGCCGCGATCGTGCCCGCGGCGAGCAGCACGGGCGGGCCTGCCACGGCGACGCCCCATCGCATCAGCAGCAACGCCGCCAGCGCTCCCAGCAGCGCCAGCGTGGCGCCCAGCACAGCGCCCTGTAAGGCCGCCGACCCACGCAGGCGTCGCCGCACCCGGCCGAGGAGGCGATGCAGAAGCTCTCGCTCCGACACCGCAGCAGTCTAGCAGTTTTCCTCGCAGTCACCGGCCGCCCGGATACGCGCGCGGCGCCCGGGTCAATTGCTCCGGGGCGAGCGTGGCCGGGTCTCGCTGTCTTCGTGCCCGCCGTCATCGAGATCCGTCTCGCTCATCGGCACCGAGATCCGATAGCGGGCATCGAGCCAGCTACCGAGATCGATGGTCTGGCACCGCTCCGAACAGAACGGTCGGAAGCGCGCATCGAAGTCGACTGGCGGCACCTGCTTGCCGCAGATCGGGCATCGTCGAATGGAGGTCGACATTTCCGCGCCGTCTACCACGTTGGGGCGACCGCAGTCCACGTCGCCCCGGCGAGTCGATCGGCGGGCCGCGGTGAGTCCGGTGAAGTCCAGCGGAGCGGCGCGGCGTCTTCGGTTCAGGAACAAAACGCCGGTTTGATTCGCTTCATCGACCTCAAGGAAGCGGAACCGGCTTGGCGAAATAGCCAGTGACCGCGGTTTTGAATTGCCCGCCGTCGCTGGTGATGTACGTCTGGTTGCCGGCGCCCGTGCCGAACGCGGCGCCGACGATGCCGGCGGTGATGAATTCGTTCACGTGCGTGAACAGGTAGCGCACACGGTTGTCGCGGTAGCGGCCGGGCGCGCCACCAGTGGTGGTTGACGGGACGCCGAATGGTACCTGCCACCAAAGCACGGGCTTGCTGATGCCGTCAGCTATCGTCTTGGTGGTGGTGAAGTGGTCGTTGAAATTCGGGTGCGCGACGTTGGCCTCGTCCCAGTACCAGGGGCCGTCGTTGCGCTGGCAGTTGGGATCGACGTGCGCCTCGAAGCAGCCAGCGTCGCGGTCCAGCGGATCGACACCGACGAAATCCGACGCTTGGGCGCCGATTGCGTTCAGGAACGTCACGATCGACGTCGGAGTTCCGGCCCACGCCGACGCGTGGAAGCCGATCGCGACCTTGGGCGCGTACTTGCGGCCGAGCCGCACGATACACTGACCAACGCCGGCAACGGTGTCGGGCAGGTCGGTGCAGTCGGCCACCGTCGTGACCAGTGCGCGTTGCCTGGTCGGATCACCGTTGGTCGCGCGTTGCATGAAGCCCCAGAAATCGGGCTCGATGTGTACCACCGCCGGCTTGTTGAAGATCGCCAGCCGATCGAACAGCAGGCGCGCACCGGCCCACCAGCGCCGCATGAAATCCGCGTTGGTGAGGACGTCGGTGCGGTTTTCGCCCTGCGCTGCAAACGCATACAGCGTGAACATCGGGACCGTCCCGTGAGCGGCGGCCGAATCGGCAATGATGTTCACGAAGGTGCCACCGGGGTTCCAGTCGGCCCAGCCGCCCATTCCTTGCAGGCCGACCAGGTACACATAGTGCAAGTCCAGCGTTGTCCCGAGCGTGAAAGCGCCATCTTTGTTGTGGTCGTAATTCTCCGCCGCGCCCGCGAGGTCGTTGCCCATGCCGACGAGAAAATTCGCGGGCCGGCCCAGTTTGGTCGTGAACGCGCGCGCGGCGCTCATCGCGCCGGTTGCGCCGCCAGCGCCCGTCGATCCGCCAGCGGCGCCCGCGCTGCCACCGCGCCCAGCCGCCCCGCCATTTCCCGGCACGACGCCCGCGCCGCCGGTCCCGCCACCGCCGATTCCGCCGGCCGTGCCCGCGTCACCGGTGCCGGCTGTGGAACCGCTGGTACCGCCGAGGGCCCCGCCGGTCCCGCCGCGCCCTCCACCGACAGCCGCATCGCCCGCTCCGCCCGCCGATCCCTGGCCGCAGGCCACTAGACCAATCAAGGCGAGCCACGCGAACCAAGCGCCGGCAGACGGAGGTAGCGTCCCGGCCCGCGCTCTTCGCACGCGATTGAAGAACGATGCGACGCGGGTCACGGATGCCAGACAGTCTGCGGGCTGTTCACGGATTCGAAGTCGAAAGGAGAAGGCGACCATGACGAAAACTACCATCGAGACCCTCGGATGCGCCCGCTCCCAGCGCCGCTGTCAGCGCCAGCCCCACGCGGCGTCACAGCTCGGTCGCGTCTAGGACCCGCAGCCGACCCGCTGCGTCCCGATCACGAAGTCGTCGAACCAAATCTCAATTGGGTTCGGCTCGGGATGCGGGTGGTTGATACCAAGACTCAGCTGTGAGACCTGCGGCACGCGCCATGCCGCGTTCGGGTCTTTGTTCCATTTTATAGTGAACTGCTCGACACCGTCGAGCCACAACCGCCACTCGCCATTCACGCCATCGACCTGAAGCTCCCAGCATGCCCAGCGATCGAAGGGCACCGGCGAACTGGCCGGATTGCTGTAGCCCTTGTGATTCGCAGACAGGATATTCGAGAGATAGACGGTCGACGGCTGCACCTTGAATCCTGGCGCAGTCGGCATGCCGGAGGGGAAGCCCGTGCCGCCAATCAGGGCATACGCCCCCATGGTGGTGCCAGGAAAGGTACCGGAGACCCTAAACATGTGGACGTTGGTGGTCCCGGGCGGCGACGCGTAGTACATGAACGTCCGCACGAAGTACGAGTTGTTGGCGGTCGGGAAAACCGGACTGCCGATCAAGATCTCAGCAGCGCCGCCAGCCGCGGCCTGCGCGCGCGCGTGCAGGGACTTCTTTCCACCGCGCGCCCGCGTCTCATCGACGACAATCGTCGAACCATTGCCGCTCTTTGGGCGGTAAGCGGGGTTCATTCCGCCCTCGAAATCGTCGCACAGAAGCGATCCAGCCGTCCCGCTACACGGCATGGGATTGAACAAGGGCGCGTCCTGGTTGCTCATCCCCGCTTCGCGGCCGCTACCCCCGCCGCTGTCACCGCCAGAACGTGCGTCGGTCGCTGGTGTGCTCGCGTCGGGGTTGGGGCGGATCCCCGAAGAGTCAGTCCTCTCACCACCTGCGTCCGTGGCCGCGGGGCTGGCCGGATCTCCCGGTGGCGTTCCCGGTGGCGATTCGCTGGGGGGCTCGCCGGGATGATCGGGACTGCCCGAGTCGGATTCCGGGCCAAGTGCCGGCGCGGCCCCCTCGGGCACGCGCGTCTGCGAGGTACACCCGAGGACAACAAGGCCCGCCAGGACAGCAAGGTACCGCATCCATTACGGTTACCACACCGCGGGGTCGAAGTTGGAAGTGCTTTCAAGGCCACTTTTCCGCCCAGCGCCTGTCGCGTCGGGGGTGTCCGATAACTTCTCTGTCACGTGGGCGGTCATCGGCGTCAGATGATGCCCGAAAACGCCGCCGCTGCGCGCTCCCGCACGCCTTCACGAATGGCCCGGGGACGCCTCCCGCCTTGCTTCCCCCCTCGCCGGCGGCCACAAACTGAGACCTGACAAACGTCAATCCATTTTTCGACCGCCCGAGCCTCAACTCCCCCTACACTCATGAGCGCGGAGCGTGGCACGCCCCAGTTCCCGGCGGCGCGCCTGGTCCCGCCAACACCAACGGACGGGCGCTCGGAACGGCTCGGCGGCCTACTCAACTACTATGGCGATGCAGCCTGAGCGGGGAAGGTGACGACGGTCGCCCTGGGCGGCACTCGGCGCCCGCCGAGGTCGCCCGAGTTGAGCCGACGGAGATCCCTCAGACCAAGCTGGCGGAGCAGGTCGGCATTCCGCTGCAGCGAGTGAACGAGATCTGCACTGGCAAGCGGGGCATTACGGCGGAGACCGCGTGGCTGCTGTCCGCGGCCTTCAACAACACGCCGCAGTTCTGGATGAACCTCCAGACCATGTACGACCTTGCCCGGGCGCGGGGGCACATCGATCACTTGCCCAAACCACTGCGGAGGGCCGCGCGGTGACTGAAATGCGCAGCGCCTGTCGCGTCGGGTTTGTGTCCGATGACTTCTCTTCAACCAGCGCGAGTGGGACACCATCGAGGCCCGCATCATGGGCGCGGAGGCGGCACACGCCCTGCTGGAGGCGCAGTTCGCGCTGCCCGAAGTCGCCAGCGACGGTACGCGCATCCTGGCGCTGCAAGCCGAGATGGCGGCCGCGCGCGCCCAGATCGATGACCTGTATGCGCGCTGGGCCAAGCTGGGTGCGCTGCAGAAAGGCTGACGGATGGGTTGCTCGGGAATTGTTAACCGGTAACATGACTTCCATGGCACTGACCCGGAAGCATGCGACCACCATCGCCCTGGAGCCTCGCATGAATAGTTTGCTCACGCGGGCCGCCCGCGCGCAGGGCGTGTCGCGGGCCGAGTTCATCCGGCGACAACTTGATCTGGTGCTGGAACAGTATCGGCCCCACCCGAGACCAAGGTCAGCGGGCATCGTCCGGAGGCCACTGTCCGATCGGGGTGACGAGGCCGAGTTGTTCCGCGAAGCGCGGCGATGAGCGACGCCGCGCTCATCTGCGATACCGGCGCCCTGCTCGACTACCTGGTGCGCAGCGCGCCCGATCATCAGGCATTTCGTGACGCCATCGATGGGGCTCGCGCCCGTTACGTTCCGGGCCTGGTGCTGGCGGAGGTCGACTACTTCCTGCGGCGCGAGCGCAAGGCCATGGCCGCGCTGATGCGGGATCTGCAGCGGCGCGCGTTCATCTACGTGCCACCGACGCTGTCGCTGCTTGCGCGGGCGATGGCAATCGATCGTGAGTACGACAACCTTGAACTGGGCCTGGTGGACGCGTGCGTGGTGGCCACCGCCGAGGACCTGAATGTCAGGCGCCTCGCGACGCGGGACGTGCGAGACTTCGCGGCGGTGCGACTGCGCGGTGGCTTGGCATTCGACCTGGTGGTGCTCCCGACCCGGCCGGACGAGCGCAAGCACTGAAACCCAGGCACCGATCACTCGATGAGCAAGAGCCCGCGCTTCTCTCCGATGTGCAAGGTTGCTTCCGTTTGTCAAAAATGACATAGTTCCTTCATGCATCGCCAGATCGCGGTCCTGGTCAGAAAGCGGCGCGCTGATCTCGGTTGGACGCAAACCGATCTCGCCCGCTCGGTGGGATCGAGCCCCTCGCGCATCTGCAAGCTGGAGGCGGGCGACGAATCGGTCGCCGTCACTTTGATGCTCAGAGCCCTGGCTGTGATGCAGAGCCCCCTGCGCATCGAGATCGATTCGGGGCGGGATCCTTTCGCCGATTCGGATCTGTCGCCCGAACAACGCCGCCAGATGTCCGCCCGGATTCAACGTCGCGGTCACGCCGCGCGTATCGCCGAACGTGAATCAGTCGATCCGGGCGACGTCGAGCACGCGCTGTTCAATTTGACGCTGACACCGTGGCAGCGGCTCGCGAGGAGTTTCAAACGTGCCGGCCTCAAGCGACTTTCCACTCACTGACGCCGAGCTTGTGTTTCTGCGCGAGCTCGTGCGCGCGAAGGTTCGTTTCCTCGTGGTCGGCGCGGGCGCCGCGGTCTTGCAAGGCGCCGACGCCGTCACACAGGATCTGGACCTCTGGTTTCGCTCGCTCGGGGAACCCGGGATCGCGGCGGCCGCCCGCGCCGCCGGCGGCGTCTTCGTGACCAAAGGCCATGCCCCGATGATCGCCGGAGAGGGGCTCGATCGCATCGATCTCGTGATCCTGTGCCACGGACTCAAGACTTTCGACGCGGAGTACAAGGGCGCCGTCGATCTTCCCGTCGCCGATTTTTCGATCAAGATGCTGCCGCTCGAACGCGTCATCGCGAGCAAGGCCGCCGCCGGTCGCCCCAAGGACAAGGCCGCTCTCGAATCGCTCCGTGCCGCCCTGGCCGCCCGGCGCGCGCTTGGAAAGGGGTAGGAAGCCGGTCGCGATCTCGGGGCGCGGCGGGGCCTGGTATCTTCGCCGCTGTGTCGGACTACGTGTGGGACGTATTCGTTAGCTAGTGCCGGGGTTCGCGGTCCGGGTCAGACGGACGCGAGCGGGTGGCAAGGATGGGGCTTGGGTCCGCGAAGTTTTTTATCCCGAACTGGAAGACTGGCTTGAGCAAAACACGCCCGGCATCCGTGTGTTCATAGACAAGAAGATTCCGACGGGCACGAGTTGGCCGCGAGAGATTCAGGAGGCGCTCAAAAGGTCGCGGTGCATGGTGGCTGTCTGGTCGGCGCCATACTTTCAGTCCGACTGGTGCCGCTCCGAGTGGCGGATCTGTCTGACTTCGTCTCGCGAGCACCGCCGCTTGATGCCGACTGGCCCGTCGTCGAGATACCAGCCCAGGATCACGCCTCGCACGGGCGTCACGTCGCCGAAGTCGCGACCGTAGGCGAGCGTGATGGGTTCGGCGCCCGGGATGAGATCGTTCGTGGGGTCGAACTCAACCCAGCCGAAGTCGGGCAAGTAGGTCGTCGACACCCATGCATGGGACGCGTCGGCTCCCAGCCAGCCAGATCGCCGGGGCGGCGGTTTGGCGAGCCAGCACGATCGCGGCGGCCAGCGGGCCGGTCGTGTGCCACAGCGAGGACGTGGCGAATCGCTGGCGGCGGCTGGCTGGCGCCGACGGGTGGATTGGAGGCATGCGCGCCGGATAAGGCGAGCGGCGGAGCTGCCGCCGGGGCAGCGTCGGTGCCGTTGTGGCGACCAAAGTCCACGTCGCCCCGGCGAGTCGATCGGCGTGCTACGGTGAGGCCCGTGAAGTCCAGCGGAGCGGCCGCTCTCTTCGCTGCCATCTTGATTGCGGCGGTTGCGACAGCAGGATGCCGCGCCTCAGGCGGGGCGATCGCAAGGCCGCTCGTTCCCGTCACACCAACCGAAGCAGCCATCCCGCAGCCACCCCGCGACGCGGGCAGGAGAAGACCGCCAGTGAAATACCGACTCGCCAATGGCCTTCAGGTCGTGCTCGAAGAGAACCACGCTGCTCCGGTTGTCGCTTTTCAGGCTTGGGTTCGCGTTGGCTCCGCCGACGAGCCCCGGGAACTGGCCGGCATCGCTCACGTGTTCGAGCACATGCTGTTCAAGGGCACACAGAAGCGCGGCGTGGGTGCGATCGCGCGCGAGGTGGAAGGTGCCGGCGGTGAGATCAACGCCTGGACCAGCCACGACGAAACCGTCTACCACCTGGTGCTCGCCAGTGACTTCTTCGACACCGGGCTCGACATCCTGGCGGACGCTCTGACCAACTCCAGCTTCGATCCCGCGGAGTTCGATCGCGAACGCAAGGTCGTCCTGGAGGAGATCAAGCAGGGCAATGACGACCCCGACCGGGTGGTAGCCCAGACCCTGTTCGCCACCGCATTCGATGTCCACAACTATGGCCGGCCAGTGATCGGCTCGGTCGAGACCGTCGGGCGCATGAAACGTCCCGACCTGGTGGCGTTCTTCAAGAAGCACTACGTCGCCGCCAACCTGACCCTGGTCGTGGTCGGTGACTTCGATACAGCGCGCGCGCGTGTGGCGGTCGAGAAAGCGCTCGGCGCCATGCCCGGGGGCCGGCCCATGCCACCGCGCCAGGCGCAGCCCGGGCAGCGCGCCCTGCGCACCGGCGGGGTAGCTCGCGACGTCAAGGAGGTGCAACTTCTCTTCGGCTTCCGCACGCCTGGGGTCAACCACGAGGACATCCCGGCGCTCGACACGCTCTCAGTCATTCTGGGTCAGGGCGATAGCTCGCGCTTGAACCTTGAGGTCGTGCGCAACCGCCAGATGGCCACCAGCACGTCGGCCTATGTCTTCTCGGCCCGCGATCCCGGGCTGTTGGTCGTCTCGGCCGCCCTCTCGCCGGCCCGGGTACCCGAGACTGCGCGAGCCGTGCTCGACGAGATCATGCGCCTGTCGCGCGAGCCGATCGGCCCCGACGAGCTGGCCAAGGCGCGCACGATCATCGAGAGCGATCGCGTCTATGACAAGGAGACCGTGCAGGGTTATGCCCGCAAGCTCGGGTTCTTCGCCGCTGTGGCCGACGATCTCAACTACGAGGATCGCTACTTCGAGCGCCTGAGGCGCCTGAGCCCGGCCGAACTGCAGCGCGTGGCTGCGCGCTATCTTCGGGTCGCCAATCTGACCGTGGTGTCGCAAGTCCCGGAGGCGCAGGCGGCCAAGCAGAAAGAGAAAGCTGAAAAGACCACCGCACGATTGCGCGCGGTGGCCGAGGCCGCCGAGGCTCGCGCCGATGCGCGCGTGTCGCGGCGTCCGGCTTCGGTGGCTGTTGTCGATAGCGTGGTCGAGCACGTTTTTCCGTCCGGGCTGAAGCTGGTGGTGCTGCGTGACCCGTCGGTGCCCGTGGTCGCCCTGCGTGCCACATGGGTCGGTGGTATCCGTCACGAGGATGCCCGAACGAACGGCATCTCCAACCTGGTGGCGGGGCTGCTCACGCGCGGTACCAAGACTCGTTCTGCCGAACAGATCATGACAGCCGTCGAGGGCATGGCCGGCAACCTGTCGGGTTATGCCGGCCGAAACAGCCTGGGTATTCAGGCCGAGTTCCTGTCGCGCTTCTGGGAGCAGGGCCTCGACCTGGTGCTCGACTGCCTGCAGAACGCCAACTTCTCCGACGAGGAACTTGGCAAGGAACGCCGGATCATCCTCGACGACCTTCGTGCTCAGGAAGACAACGTCGGCCACGTGGCGTTCCAGCTCTTCCACTCGACCCTGTGGCGCACCCACCCGTACCGCCTGGATCCTCTGGGCACGGCTGACACCCTCGCGCAGCTCAACCGCCGCAAGCTGCTTGCCCACTTCCATCGTCACTATGGCCTGGCCAACCTGACGGTCGCGGTCGTTGGTGACGTCGATCCCGACAAGCTCATTGCTCGCCTGGCCACGTTGCCTGAAGAGTCGGAGGATCCCCCGCCGGTTGCGCCGAGTCCGCCGTCCGAACCTGGCCCGGTCGAGCCGACCACCGCCTTCAAGTTCCTGTCGCGCGAACAGGCCCACCTGGTCATTGGCTTCCCCGGCACCACCTTTGACGATCCCGATCGCATCGCTCTCGAAATACTGTCGCAAGTGCTGTCGGGGCAGGGCGGCCGACTGTTCGTCGAGATCCGCGAGAAGCGCGCGCTTGCCTACCGCGTGAGCGCGTTCTCGATGGAGGGCATCGATCCGGGCTACTTCGCGGTCTACGTCGCCGCCAGTCCGTCCCATCTCGACGAGGCGGTGGCTGCGATTCGCGCCGAACTCAAGAAGATCCTCGACGAGGGTGTTCCCGCCGACGAGCTGGCGCGCGCCAAGCGCTATCTGGTCGGCACCCACGCCATCGGCCTACAGCGCAAGAGCGCCATCGCATCCGCCATGGCTTTCCACGAGGCCTACGGGCAGGGCTGGGATTTTTATCGCAAGTACGCCGGCCTCGTGAATCAGGTGAAGGCCGACGATGTGCTACGGGTTGCGCGCAAGTACCTGGACCCTCGCCACGAGGTTGTCGCCGTGGTGAAGCCTGGTGACGCTACCCCCGCCGCCACCGCTCGCACCGCCCGTGCGGCCCGCGCGGCGGCTCCGGCCCAGATCGGCAGCAACAGGCCGTCCGATCGATGAAGCGATCGCACGCCGACAATCCCCGCAACCTGCTCACCAGTCTCATCCTGGTCTTCCCGCTGCTCATCGTCTACCAGCTCGGCGTGCTGTTCACGCTGCCCATGTTGAACGGCGCCGACTTCCTGACGATCCTCCTGTTTCGCACTTTCCACCTGTCGACCAAGGGCTACCTAGGCTTCATGGCGGCGGTGCTCGCCGTGTTCGCGCTTGGCGTCGGCCTGCTCAAGCGCAAGCAGGCGTTCAACGGCCGCGTGTTCTTGCCCGTCTTGCTGGAAAGCTCGATCTACGCCTTGACGATGGGCTCGCTCATCGTGCTGCTCATGACCAAACTGCTGCACATCTCGCCGCGCCTGGCGGCGGGGATGGCGGACCAGGGCATCTTCACCCGCCTCGTGATGTCGGTAGGGGCGGGGGTCTACGAGGAAACCGTCTTCCGTCTCGGCTTGCTGACCGGGCTCGGGGTGCTGTTCGACAAAGTGCTGGGCCTTGGTCGCTTTCTGGCAGGCTCGCTCGCGTTCCTGCTGTCGTCGCTCGCGTTCTCCGCCATGCACCACATCCCACCCTACGGCGATCCGCTGGGCCTGGGAATCTTCACCTTCCGAGCCCTGGCGGGCCTGTTCTTCGCCGCGCTGTTTCGGTTCCGAGGCTACGCGGTCGCGGTCTACACGCACGCGCTCTACGACATCTACGTGCTCTTGATCCGCTAATCCCCAGTCCTACTTCTTCTTCTTGCCCTTGGCCGGTTTCTTCGCCGGGGCCTTCTTGGCGGCAGCTTTCGCGGGTGGTCTTGCCGGAGCTTTGGCTTTGACTTTGGCTGCCGGTCGCGCGCTGGTTTTCGCTGCGGCCTTGGCCGGCGCCTTCGGTGCGGCTTTGGCGGCCTTGGCGGCCTTGTCGGCAGCTTTGGCCGCCTTCTTGGCAGCTTCGGCGGCCTTCCTCTCGTCTTGTTTTGCCTGTGCCTTGGCGGCGTTGGCTTTGGCCTTCTCGACCTTCGCCAACTCCTTGGCAGCCGCTAGCTTGGCCTTCTCTAGCCTGGCGAGCTCCTTCGGGCCAGGCATGGGCACGCCGTCACCCTCAGCGGCCATGGGCAACCCAGGCATGTCCTTGCGGTTGTGAACCAAGACCCGACGCCCGTCCTTGAAGGTGACCTCAAGCTTGCTGTCGGAAACCACCTCCGAAACAAAGCCGACCCCGAATTTGGGGTGGGTCACCATGGCGTTTTCCCGATACGCCTCGCCGAAGTTGTACGGCTTGGCATGCCGCTCGTGGTGCTTGGCGAAGAACTCCTCCCAGGTCGGCTTCTTGAGCAGGGCGCGCTTGCGGGCCGACACCGGCTCGGGCATGTCCTCCTCGACCTCGCCGCGCGGTTTCCGATACGAGTGAACGTCGCCGCAGGGATTGCATTGCACCCTACGAATCTCGTCCTCGTACTTCGAGATTACGACGTGCGTTGTGTCGGCCTTGCACTTTGGGCAGTAGGCCTCCACATCCGAGCCGACCTCGTCGACTTCATCCTCGAACATGAATTCGTCCATGGGTAAGCCTCGACTCGCCTAAGTGCTGGCCTAGTAACATGTTAAGCCCTGGTGCTGCAAACAAAATGCAAGCGAGCAACCGTCGCCGCACAAGACTTGTACGCGTCCTTGGGCCAGATGGCAAAATCCAAGTAGATCCAAGTCGACAAGATGCCGCGTCCGTAGCACCCAAGATGAAATCTCGGCAGGACTCGCCCGTGGGGTGTGAAACGTGATGGCATTCGGCCTCGATGGGTGTAAAAGAAGGCGCGCCTGCGCTGCCGGATGAGATACATCGAAGCCCGCATCATCGAGAACCGAGCACTGGGAGCCGGCTACTACGTCCTGCGACTCGGCGGCTGTGATTCGCTCGCGACCAGCCTGCCCGGTCAGTTCGTGATGCTTCGCGGTGATTGGGGCCGTGATCCCCTGTTGCCGAGGGCTTTTTCGCTGCTTGGTGTTGCGCCCGAGGGACGGGCGGATGTGCTGTCGAAGACCGTAGGGCGGGGAACCGCCCTTCTCGAACGGTCGCCACCCGGCTCTCGCGTCTCGGTGTTAGGGCCGCTTGGTGTGGCTTTCCCGGAGCCATCGCCATCGACGACCGACCTCCTCGTGGCCGGCGGCGTTGGCTTGCCGCCCTTGTTCATGCAGGCTGACCGGGCAGCCCGGCTGGGGCTCGGGGCGCGCGCCGAGATTCTTTACGGCGGTCGCACCAACCGAGACCTGGTCCTGCTGGGCGAGATGCGGGCCCTCGGTGTTGCGCTTCATCTTGCCACCGAGGACGGCTCGCTCGGACGCCGCGGTCGCGTGACCGCCGAACTCGAAGCTCGCATCGATCACCACCTGGGAAAGAACCCTGGCGGCACGTTGCGGATCTTGGCGTGCGGCCCAAACCCGATGCTGTGGGCGGTGGGCCGCATAGCCCGCGAACGGGGTATCGAATGTTTCCTGTCTCTCGAGGAGCAGATGGCGTGTGGCATCGGCGTGTGCCTCGGCTGTGCGGTGCCGGCCCGCTCGCGCCCCTTCCGCTATGTGTGCAAGGACGGACCGGTGTTCAACGCGGCTGACGTTCTCGACGTCGAGCCACCCGCGGCCAGCCCGATAGCGAACCGACCCTCGACGTAGCCAAGTGCGTCCCGCAAGTCCACTCGATGATCCGGCGAGCGCTAAGGCGCCCGTGAACCTGGCGGTTGCGTGTGGCGGGATCCTCTTCGCTAATCCGGTCATCACAGCGTCGGGTACCTTCGGCTACGGGCGCGAGTTCCAGGGCCTGACTGATCTTCGGGCGATCGGTGGCTTGGTCACGAAAGGCATCTCGCCGAAACCTCGCTTCGGCAACATGACCCCGCGCATCTGCGAGACCGCTTCCGGCATGCTCAATTCCATCGGCCTCGAAAACGTTGGCGTGGAAGGTTTCGAGCGCGACAAGCTGCCCTACCTGCGCACCTGCGGCACGAAGGTGCTGGTCAATTTCTTCGGCAGCACGTTCGACGAGTATGTCGAATGCGCCGAGCAGCTCGCCCGCCTCGACGGTGTCGACGGCCTCGAAATGAACGTCTCATGCCCGAACATCAAGGCCGGTGGGATCGAATTCGGCACCGATCCGCGCGTGCTGGGCGAACTGGTGAAGGCGTGCCGCCGGGTCGTGAGCAAGCCTCTGTGGGTCAAGCTCACTCCCAACACGTCGGACATCGTGGCCCTGTCGCGCGCCTGTGCTGACAACGGCGCCGACGCCCTATCGGTCATCAACACCATCACCGGAATGGCGGTAAACGCCCGCACCCGGCGCCCCAAGATCGCCACGGTGCTGGGCGGCCTGTCTGGTCCCGCGATCAAGCCTATCGCCCTGCGCATGGTCTACCAGATTCATCGTGCCGGCATTCCGCTGCCGATTTCCGGCATAGGGGGCATTCAGACTGGTGAGGACGCCATCGAGTTCGTCCTGGCCGGGGCCACAACCGTGCAGATCGGGACACAGAGCTTCGTTGATCCCGCGGCCTCCGAGCGGGTCGTACGTGAGATCGAGGATTTCTGCCGCTCCGAGGCAATCAGCGACGTCCGCGAGCTTTTCGGCGCGATTCGCATCTGACGCAGTCCTACGAACCCAGCGGGGCTGAGGTTATTAAACGAAAAATTAACTGGTGCGAAATGCACCGGAAACATTCGGGCTGTAGTCTCGGGCGTGGGTGCCAAATGAAAAAAATTGAAGCCGTTATCAAGCCTTTCAAGTTGGACGACGTCAAGGACCGGCTCCGGGAGATCGGTGTTCAGGGAATGACGGTGTCCGAGGTCAAGGGGTTCGGCCGCACGGGTGGCAAGAAGGAGGTCTACCGAGGTTCAGCCTACGTGGTCGACTTTGTTCCCAAGGTGCGGGTCCAAATCGTGGTTAAAGATGACCTCGTGAAGGACGTAGTCGAAGCGCTGATGGCGGTGGCCCGGACCGGGCACATCGGCGACGGGAAGATCTTTGTCCTTCCAGTGGACGAGGTCATTCGGATCCGGACCGGCGAGCGCGGCGAAGACGCGCTCTAGTAGCTGTTTGTATCGCCATACCCATTCCGCAGGAGGAAGAGAAGATGACACCGACAGAGGTCTTGAAGTACGCAGAGAAGAACGGCGCGAAGTTCGTCGACTATAAGTTCGTCGACTTCCTGGGCATCTGGCAGCACACGACGATGCCAATGCACAGGCTCCAGGAGGACTCGTTCAGCGAGGGCTTCGGCTTTGATGGCAGTTCGATCCGGGGCTGGCAGCCCATCAACGCCTCGGACATGGTGTTCGTTCCCGACGCCAGCACGGCGGTGATGGATCCGTTCTTCGCGGCACCGACCTTGTCGCTCATCTGTGACATCCAGGATGCGGTCACGCGACAGCCCTACAGCCGCGACCCGCGTTTCATCGCGCGCAAGGCCGAGCAGTACATCAAGACACTTGGCCTTGGTGACACCGCGTACTTCGGTCCCGAGCCTGAGTTCTTCGTGTTCGATCAGGTGAACTTCGCCGAAGGCACGAACTTCAGCCGCTTCAAGGTTGATTCCAGCGAGGGTCGCTGGCGCTCGGGCGACGACGACGAGAACACCGGCAACAAGATCCCGTACAAGGGTGGCTACTTTCCGGTGCAGCCGACCGACACCATGGGCGACCTGCGCTGCGAGATGGCAGCAACTCTCGAAAGCCTGGGCATCCCGGTCGAGGTCTTCCACCACGAGGTGGCAACTGGCGGCCAGAACGAGCTGTCGATGAAGTTCAATTCGCTGGTCAAGATGGCGGACTGGACCATGTGGTACAAGTACGTGATCAAGAACGTCGCCAAGCGACACGGCAAGGTCGCTACGTTCATGCCCAAGCCACTGTTCGGCGATAACGGCTCCGGCATGCACTGCCACCAGTCGATCTGGAAGGACGAGAAGAATCTGTTCGCTGGCGACAAGTACGCCGGCCTTTCGGACATGGCGCTCAACTACATCGGCGGCCTGCTCAAGCACGCCCCCGCTGTACTTGCCATCACGAACCCGGGCCTGAACAGCTACAAGCGCCTGGTGCCAGGCTATGAGGCGCCGGTGAACTTGGCGTACTCCTCGCGCAACCGATCGGCATCGATCCGCATCCCGGTCAGCGGTTCTTCCCCCAAGGCCAAGCGCTTGGAGTTCCGTTGCCCCGACCCGACTGCGAATCCGTATCTAGCGTTCGCAGCCATGCTGATGGCCGGCATCGATGGCATTCAGACCAAAGCGAGCCCAGGGCAGCCCATGGACAAGGACATCTACGCCCTGTCCCCCGAGGAACTGAAGGAGATCCCCAAGGCGCCCGGATCGCTTGAGGAGTCCATCGGCAATCTGGCGAAGAACCACGCCTTCCTCCTCAAGGGCGACGTCTTTACCAAGGACGTGGTCGAGGGCTGGATCGAGTGGAAGACCGAGAACGAGATCAAGCCGAACCGCCTGCGTCCCACGACGCTCGAGTACGCGCTGTATTTCGATAACTGACCGGAAACGCGCCGGGCTCACCGCCCGGCGCGCTTCCAGGCCCTGCGGCCGCCTTCAGGGCTTTGACGCCGGGTGTGACCTGGCCTAAAGTGCCTTGCCCTGTCGATCGCTACCGGGGCTATCGAACGCCGGCATGTCGACGTTGTCTTTTCGTGAGCGCATGGTTCGTTCCGCTTGGCGGATGACGCCCCAGCGAGCTCTGTCATCAGTGATTGGCTGGGGTGCGCGTAGATCCGTACCGTCCGGTTTCATTCGTTCCTTCGCGCAGCAGTACGGTATCGACGTTTCCGAGGCGGACAGGCCCCTGGCTGAATACAGCGGCCTGCAGGAATTCTTCACGCGCCGTCTTCGGCCCGGGGCCCGGCCCTTCGACGAAAAGTTGGACGCGGTGTTGTCACCCGCCGATGGCACCGTCGTGGAATCGGGATTTGCTTCGGGGGGCGACACCATCGAGGTGAAGCAAACCAGTTTTTCACTGCCCGAACTGGTTGCCGACGTGGATCTGGCCCGCACCCTCGAGGGCGGCCCGTTCCTGGTGACGTACCTGTCGCCGCGGGATTACCATCGGGTCCATGCGCCCGTGGCTGGCGAGGTGATCGCCTGGTCGCACGTGCCGGGGCGGCTATTCCCGGTGAATGATCGCAGTGTCAAGCGGGAGCCTGGGCTCTTCAGCAGAAACGAGCGCTTCGTCACAACCATGGCCACCGAAGTTGGTCTGTGTGTGGTGGTCATGGTGGCCGCTGTAGGGGTTGGGCACATCACCGCAACCTACGATCCTGAGGTCGCGACCCACGCGGGGGGCTTCTCAAGCGGCGTCTCGCGCCACAAGCGGTTCGAGCGGCCCGTCCGCCTCGATCGCGGCCAGGAACTGGGCATCTTCAACCTCGGCTCGACAACCATCGTGATCTTCGAGCCGAGGCGTGTCGAGTTGCATCCCCAGAGTCCAGGATCAGCCACGCGCATGGGCGCTGCGATAGGCCGCATGATGGGACGTGCGGCTGATGGGAAGGTCGGCGCATGATCAAGCCAGGGGATGATCGGCCTTCAGACGGCGGCGGCGAGCTTCAGTTGACCCCTCCGCTGGAGGCGGTGCTGGGCGTTGAAGAATTGCCGGCGGCCGAGGGTGAAATCGACGAGTGGGCGGTGGCCCGAGCGGCGGTCGAAGCAGCCAACGGTGGCGCCGCATCGCAGCCGGGGACACTGATGCCGCCGCCGCAGGCCGACGCCGTAGGTGCACAGTCGCCAGCCTTCGCCCTGGAAGAAACCGTCGAGGTTCGGCACCCGTCTCCATTCCCGCTTGCGGATCGTGTGCGGCTTCCTACCGCTGATGTCCTGATCATCGACGACGAGGGGGCCATGATGCCGACCGAGCCGCTGTCCTCCGATGACGCAGCCGCCGAAGCGCGCGCTACCGACGCAGCCGATATCATTGAGGACATCCTCGAGATCGAGGAAACCGCGCCGCTGTCGAATCCGATCCCGGCCGCGCCACCGGCCTTGCCCTCGGAGCCGCCACGTCTGGCACCGCCACCCGTGCCGGTAGTCGCTCAGACCATGCCTGTGGGAGCCGTGCCGCCTGCTCCCGTCGAAGCCCGCACGCCCGACGGCGTGGCAATTCCGATCCTACCGCCCGGGGCGGCATGGCCCGAGGCCCTGTCGCAGCGGCCGCGAAAGAAGCGCCTCAAGCCGTGGTTCGAGGAGGTGTTCGACGAGGACTACCTACGGACTTTGCCGTTCATGACCGCCGAGCAGACCCTCCGTGAGGTGGGTTTCATCAGAGACGCGCTGTCACCGCCCACCGACGGCCAGCTCCTTGATGTCGCCTGCGGCTACGGGCGGCACGCCATCGAGCTCGGTCAGCGGGGTTTACGTGTGACGGGGATCGATCTGTCACTGGCGCTTTTGATCCGCGCCGCCGACGAATCGCAGCGCCGCGGGCTATCCGTGAATTTCGTTCACGCTGACATGCGTGAGATGACCTTCGAAGGTCAGTTCGATGGCGCCTACAGCATGCTGACCTCCTTCGGTTACTTCGACGAAGAGACCAACCTCAAGGTGGTCATGTCGATCTGCCGGGCGCTGAAACCGGGAGGGCGCTTTCTCATTGACGTGATAAATCGCGACTACGTCGCTGCCGATCTCCCGACCCGGGTGTGGTGGGAAGGGGATGGGTGTGTGGTGTTGGAGGAAGTCGATTTCAATTTTCACACCAGCCGCATGAACGTCCGCCGCTCCGTAGTGTTCCAGGATGGCCGCCAGCTGGAGCACGACATCTCGATCCGCGCGTACAGTCTGCACGAACTCGGCAAATTGCTGCGCCAGGCAGGGTTCAGGGTGCTTGAGGTCTCGGGCAGCCTCGCCGCGAGAGGCCGTTTCTTCGGCTCCACTTCTCGCAACATCATCATGGTTTGCGAGCGCCCGACGTCCTGATTCCAGTTCGAATCCGCGCTCGATTCGCCCCGGGCGTCGGCACCCGCTTTTCTTGTCCCCTGCCGGGCCGTGCCTACCTTTCGGGCGCCCGTCGGGTGTCCAAGGAGTAAGGGCAGGGTACTTCTTGCGACCGATGGACAGCCCGGGGCATCCAATAGACGAGGAATAAAGGCGACGCGGCGGGCGTACTACCCTAGACGACGAATCGAAACTCCCTAAATCCGAGACACGGAAACGACGATGAACAGGAATGTGACCGGGAAGACGAGAGACAGCCGAAACAAGGCACTAGCCACGGGAGGTCGCCGCGCTGCGGCGGGTCGTCCGTCTCTTTCATTTTCGCTGGTACGAAGGGGCAAGACCGCGAAAGCTGAGGCACTTCCTGACGGACCGGCCGTAGAAGCGGGACTGGCCGGTGACGCACCGATCGCGGACTTCGTCGATGATCCTGATCGGGAGGCCCTCCCAGCCGAAGAGGCGCTCGCGAGTGTGGTTGAGGAGGGCGGTGCTGTGGATCCTGATGCCGTGGAGGCGGCGGCCGAGGATTCTGAGGATGATCCTGATTCTCAGGCTGGTGCGGACAAAGCCGAGGCGGCCGAGCCTGAGGTGACCGAGGGTGCCAGTGTGCTCCGTGCGCGCGGGGAAGAGGAGCCCCAGAGCTTCCTCTCGATGTACTTCCGCGACATGGCGGAACTTGAGGTTCTGCGTCCCGAAGAGGAGTTTGAGACCGCGCGCAAGATCGAGGAACTGGAACTCGACCTGTGGAGGACTCTCCTGGGCTACGCACCCGGTGCCGCTTGGATGTCCGACACAGTTGAGAGGACGATGGAAAAGAGTTCACCCGAGATGGGGAACTACCGTGTTCTGGCTGAACGGGCGCGCGGGAAAGGCCGGGGCCCGGCGCAGGCCAAGTTCAGCAAGGCACTCGACAAAGCGGTCGCCCACCTCGCCGTGGAATTGAAAGAAGCGGACATGGACCGCCTCTTCGTCGATGCGGCTGCCGAAGAGGTCTCGCGAGTGGCGCGATCGGTCCGGAGCGGAAGCCGGCCTGAGGGTCTGTCGTTCTCTCTCACCCGGACCTTCCTGGTGTTTGCTGATTCGATCGCGCACAGGGTGGCGCGGGTCAAGCAGGCCAAGAACGAGTTCGTCAAGGCCAACCTGCGCTTGGTGGTTTCGATCGCTCGACGGTTCAACCATGGCCGGCTGCCGCTGCCGGATCTCATCCAGGAGGGCAACATCGGCTTGATGAAGGCGGTGGAGCGCTACGACTATCGCCGCGGCTTCCGTTTCTCGACCTACGCAAGCTGGTGGATCAGGCACGCCATCAGCCGCGCTCTCGCTGACAAGGGGCGCGCGGTGCGGCTGCCGGTGCACATGATCGACGCGTATCACAAGATCGCGAAGTCCGAGCGCGAGTTGCAGTCGAAGCTTGAGCGGCCGGCGACGACCGCAGAGATTGCCTCGGCGACCGGGATCGAGCCCGAGAAGCTCGAGAAGATGAAAACCTTCCTGGCGGAGACGCCGGTTTCGCTCGATCGGCCGATCTCAGACGATGATGGCCGCCGGCTCATCGACGTGTTGGCTGATCCGAACGAGACACAGGCCCCGCCGGAGCAGATGGTGAGCAGTGAGACCCAGGGTGAAATGTTGAAGCTGCTCTCGGCCCTCAAACCCATCGAGGCAGACATCCTGCGAAAACGCTTTGGCTTGCTCAATGATCAGGAGAAGACCCTGAAGGAGATTGGCGACGAATACCACCTGTCGCGCGAGCGTGTGCGCCAGCTGCAAGAGCAGGCCCTGGGCAAGATGCGCAAGGCGATGTCCAAGATGGACGGTGCCTGACGTCATCGCCTTGGTGGGTGGTTTTCGGGCTAGCATGTGGCAGTGTCCGAAGCGCCGCTGGTTCGAGTTCTGATATCTAGGATTTCTGTAGCCGCGGCACACTGGTTTCGCGAAGCACTTGCAGTCGCGGGAGGTGGGGAGACCGGTCCTGACGGATTCTCCAGGGTGTGGAGTGGTGCGGGGCGCCGGCTTGGCCAAGCCCTGCTTGAGTTTTCCCCGGAGGAGGAGGCCGCCTTACGCAGCGAGGGGGCGCCGCTCGTGCCCAACGGCTGGGGCGCCGACGAAGCTGGCCGGGCGATCTTGCTGCTGGCGTCCATGGCGCACATTCCGGCGACGGCCCGTGCCTCGACCGTGAGCGAACTGTACTTGCGTGGTGAGATGCGCGAGCGTCAGGCCGTGCTCAAGATCCTGGCGTACCTGCCTGAGACTGGAGGGCCTGAGACTGGGGGGCTGGTTGAACTTTCCGCCGAGGCGGTTCGTAGCAACATCCTGTCGGTGCTGGAGGCCCTCGCGTGTGACAATCCGTTCCCGGCGGCTCAAATGCCCGATCGAGCGTGGAATCAGATGATCATGAAGTGCCTGTTCAACGGAGTTGCGCTGTCGCGCATCGAAGGACTGGAGCATCGCCGTAACCCCGAGTTGCGGCGCATGGCAGGGGACTTCGCGAGCGAGCGCAGGGCCGCGGGGAGGCCAGTGCCGGCCGACGTGGATCTCGTCCTGGGAGGCTGACCAGACATGCGCCTTTTCGATCCCCACATCCACATGACCTCGCGTACCACCGACGACTACCAGGCGATGGCGATGGCGGGCATCGCGGCCATTGTGGAGCCCGCTTTCTGGGTCGGGCAGCCCCGGACTCACGTTGGCACGTTCGAGGACTACTTTCTGTCTCTGCTCGGCTGGGAACGCTTTCGGGCGTCGCAGTTCGGGATCCGGCATTTTTGCACGTTGGCCCTCAACCCCAAGGAGGCCAACTCCCAGCGGATTGCGGACGGGGTGCTGGAGATGATGCGGCGGTACCTGGACAAGGATGGGGTGGTGGCAGTGGGCGAGGTTGGTTACGACGACCAGACCGACGCCGAGGATCGCTGCTTCCGTCAGCAGATCGATCTGGCCCGCGAGTTCGAGTTGCCCATCCTCATTCACACGCCCCACCGGGACAAGAAGCGGGGGACCGAGCGAACGCTAGCGCTGGTGAAGGAAACCGGATTCCCGCCCCACCTGACGTTGGTCGATCACAACAACGAAGAGACCTTGCCCCTGGTTCTGGCCTCGGGGTGCTGGGCCGGGCATTCGATCTACCCGTCCACGAAGATGGACGAGGCTCGCATGGTGACCCTGGTCAGAAAGTTCGGGACCGAACGGATGGTGGTAAACAGCGCCGCCGACTGGGGCGTGAGTGATCCGCTCAAGGTGCCCAAGACGGCACAGGCCATGCGCGCCGCTGGCGTCTCCGAGGACGATATCGAGACCATCTGCTGGGAGAATCCGGTGCGCTTCTTCGCGCAAAGTGGGCGTCTGGACCTGGTTGAGGGGTCCGCGCAGGCTGGGGCGGCGGTCGATCAGCGGCAACTTTGGGAGGGTAATTCCGTGCTGCGCGGACAAGCCCCGCGGATCGACCAGAAACCCTAGGCGCGCGTGCGGCAGTGAGGCGGACAGTGGTTCTGAATGTGGTGGGCCTGACGCCCAGGCACATCGGTGATGATACGCCGCACCTTCGGGCACTCGCCCAGAAGGGCGGTATGCGGCCGCTTGGCACCATCACGCCCGCGGTCACCTGTTCGGTCCAGTCGACTTTCGTCACCGGCCTTTTGCCCCGTGACCACGGTGTGGTTGGCAATGGTTGGTACTTCCGTGATCTTTCCGAGATCTGGCTTTGGCGGCAGTCGAATCGCTTGGTCAGCGGTCAGAAGATCTGGGACGTAGCCAAGCGGCGCGACCCGGCCTTCACCTGCGCGAAATTGTTCTGGTGGTACAACATGTACGCGACTGCGGATTTCACGGTGACGCCGCGACCGCAGTACCTGGCTGATGGCCGCAAGCTCCCCGACGTCTACACGCAACCGGCTTCACTGCGCGACGAGCTGCAGGCCAAGCTAGGGACGTTTCCGCTGTTCCGATTCTGGGGACCGGCTTCGGACATCACATCGACCGAGTGGATCGGCAAGTGCGCCGCGCACGTGTTCGAAACGCGCAAGCCGACCTTGACCCTGGTGTATTTGCCCCACATGGACTACTGCCTGCAGCGGCTGGGTCCGACGGATCCCGCGATCAAGCGGGAACTGCGCGCGGTGGACGCGGTGTGTGGCGAGCTCATCGCCATGGCCGAGAAGCACGGTGCCGCGGTCGTGGTGTTGTCCGAATACGGCATCACCCACGTCGACGACGCCGTGCATGTCAACCGCGTGCTTCGCAACGCGGGGCTGTTACAGGTGCGCAGCGAAGGCAGCGGCGAGGTCATGGATCCTGGCGCATCGGAAGCCTTCGCCGTGGCGGATCATCAGATCGCGCACGTGTATGTCCGCCGACGCGAACGCATCGGGGAGGTGGCAGCTCTTCTGCGTCTGCAGAGCGGCATCGAGAGCGTGTGGGACGACGACGGCAAGCGGGCGCACGGGCTCGATCATCCGCGGGCGGGAGAACTGGTGTGCGTCAGTCGGTCCGATCGCTGGTTCAGCTACTACCATTGGCTGGATGACGATAGGGCGCCGGACTTCGCGCGCACCGTGGACATCCACCGGAAGCCGGGCTACGACCCCGCCGAGCTACTGCTAGATCCGAGCCTGACGGCGCCGAAACTCAAGATCGCGTGGACGCTGTTCAAGCGGAAGCTGGGGCTGCGTTCGTTGTTGGATGTGATTCCGCTCGACGCCAGGCTGGTGCGCGGGTCACACGGCCGTGTCACCGACGGGGCGGTGGACGGGCCGGTGTTCATCAGCAGCGAAGGTGACATGGTGCCGCCGGGAGGCAACGTAGAGGCGACAGCGATCAAGGATCTGATCCTCGGGCACGTTTTCGCGCGCTAGCCCGAAGTTCACTAGACGGTCGACAGGCGCCGCACCAGCTCGCGGATGCGGCGGCCACCGCCGGAGTCACGAGCGCGCCATTCGATGCCGAACCCGGCGGCGCCTTGCAGTTCACCGGCCCAACACACGCGCGCCGTGAACGCCATCGCCACTTGTGCGCCAGGCGGCGACACTTCAAGCACCACCTCGCGGCCACGCGGGATCGGATCCTGGGTCAGCAGGAACGCTCCCCCACGTCCGATGTCGCGCAAGGTGCCGTGCATGGCGTCGCGCACCCCGGGCATGCGCCAGCTCACCGGAAGCTCGATCGGCATACGCTCGTGGCGGCGGCGGCTCTTGGCGTCGCCACCGGCCTTGGCGAGGTCTATCAGGTAGTCGCTCTTGGCGCGCTCGCTCGGGAGAAACTCGATTGCGATGCCGGCCCGGATCTTTTCCAGATGCCGCCCCGGCCGCTGCCAGGCGACCAGACCGTGCAGCAACACCGGGGGCTGCCGCCGGCCGACCCGCACCAGCACCAGGGCAGGGGTGCCCGGCGCGGCCTTGCGTCGGGTCGGGCAGAACACGCCGCCATTGGTGAAGGAGGCGTCGTACTGCAGCAAGAAATCCCCTCGGTTGCGCACCGACAGCTCGATAGGCCGTACCTTCCGTCGGCCCGCCGCGGGCGAGGTTGGGTCAGCGTCACTTGCTTTCACGTCGGCTCCAGGCATTCTGCGAGGTTCAAGGAGATACTACCTGCGGGTCGACGAGTACAACTACGAATTACCCCCTGAACGCGTCGCGACGCATCCGGCGGCCGAACGTGACGGAGCTCGGCTCCTGCTTCTGGATCGTTTCGGGGGCGGCCGTCGGGAGTCCTGGTTTCGGGACCTGCCGCTATTCCTGCGCCCGCGATCGCTGCTGGTGCTGAACGACACGCGGGTCATCCCGGCCCGGTTGCGTGGCTGGAAGGCCACTGGCGGTGGCATCGAGGTGTTGCTCGCGCGCGAGCTCGAGCCCGGGCCGACGCCGGTCTGGCAAGTGCTGGCGCGTTCCCTCGGTGGCGCGGACAGTGGCGCCCGCTTGTCGTTCGGACCGCGTCTGGCGGGCGAGATCCTCTCGCGTGGCGAGCGCGGCGTTGCCAACGTTCGGTTTTTTCCCGAGCCCGGCGCCGCGCTGGCCGATCTGATCGACGAATTGGGGGCGGTTCCGCTACCGCCCTACATCGAGGCCGCGCGCAAGCAGCGAGCCTCGGCGTCCGAAACCACGGTCAACGATCGCGAACGCTACCAGACCGTCTACGCGCGGGCACCGGGAGCGATTGCGGCGCCCACCGCCGGCCTGCACTTCACCCCTGCGCTGCTCGACGCCATCCGCGCAGCCGGGCACGAGATCGCCACCATCACCTTGCACGTCGGCCCCGGGACCTTTCGCCCCGTCGAAGGCGATGATCCAGCCCAGCATCGCATCGACTCCGAGGCCTTCGACATTCCTGCGCACACCGCCGCTGCAGTTGAAGCCGCGCGCGCCGAGGGCCGGCCCATCGTCGCGGTTGGCACCACGGTCGTGCGTACGCTCGAGGCCAGTGCCACCGCCGGGCCGGTGCGGGCTGGTGCGGGCGTCACCGATCTGTTCATTCTTCCTGGTCGAGCATTCACCGTGGTGACGGATCTGGTGACCAACTTCCATCTGCCCCGATCCACCCTGCTGATGCTGGTCGCAGCGTTCGCCGGCCGTGACAATGTGCTGGCTGCGTACCGGGACGCCGTTGCCCGAGGCTACCGCTTCTACAGCTACGGAGACGCCATGTTCATCTCGCCTGCTCAAGCCGAAACTGGCAGGTCCGCATGACTGGGTTTCAGGTGATGTCCCGGTCCGGCCCGGCGCGCGCAGCGGTGCTACAGACCGCGCACGGCCCGATCGAGACCCCGGTGTTCATGCCGGTGGGCACGCAAGCCACGGTGAAAGCGCTTGCGCCGGCCGATCTGCAGGCGCTCGGAGCGCCGATCATTCTCGCCAACACCTACCATCTGGGCTTGCGCCCCGGCGCCGATCTCATCGCCCGCCTCGGTGGCTTGCATCGCTTCATGGCCTGGCCAGGGGCCATTCTCACCGACTCGGGCGGCTACCAGATCTTCAGCCTGGCCGGGCGCCGGACTATCGACGATGAGGGTGTCACCTTCCAGTCGCACATCGACGGCAGCGCCCAGCGTTTCACCCCCGAGCGGGCCATGCAGATCCAGGCCGCTTTGGGCAGTGACATCGCGATGGCCTTCGACGAATGCCCGCCCGCGAGCGCCTCTACCGAAGCGATGGCTGTCGCGATCGCGCGCACCACCCGATGGGCCCACCGCTGCCTCGATGTGCCACCGCCGCCAGGCCAGCTGCGCTTCGGCATTGTGCAGGGCGGAACTCACCTGTCCTTGCGCGAGGCACACCTGCGCGAGATCGCCGCCTTGCCGTTCGATGGCGTGGCGCTGGGCGGCTTTTCGGTTGGCGAGCCTCCCGCCGCCATGCACGCCGCCGTCGCCGTGCTAGCGCCGCAGATGCCCGACGATCGCCCGCGCTATCTGATGGGCGTGGGCACGCCCACCGATCTGCTGGCGGGTATCAGCGCCGGCGTGGACATGTTCGATTGCGTGATGCCGACCCGGAACGCGCGCAACGGGCAACTGTTCGTGCGCGGCGGTCGGCTCAACATGGGCAACGCCGTTCACCGCTCGGACCCGGGACCGGTCGAGCCCGACTGTCCGTGTCTGGCGTGCCGGCAGTTCAGCCGGGCCTATCTGTCGCACCTGTTCCACGCCAAGGAACTGCTGTTTCACCGCCTTGCCACGCTTCACAACTTGCAGCACTACCTGGACCTGGTGCGCGGAGCCCGCCTGGCGATCCTGGACGGCACGCTTGACCAGTATGTCGCCCGCCGCCGCGCCGAGCTGGCGACGGGCCCCGACGCTGGTCAGGACGCCCCGCTGCCGGCGACCCTTGCCGACGCGGATCCCGACTTGGCGCCCGCCTGATTTTCCTGCTAGACGCACGTGCGATGGCGAAACGAGTGGGCGTCGTTCTGTCCGGTTGCGGTCACGCCGATGGCAGCGAGATCCGCGAAGCGGTACTGACCATGCTGTCGCTCGAACGCGCCGGCGCCATCGTGGTGTGCGCCGCGCCCGACGTGCAGCAAAAGCGACTGGTTGATCACCGCAGCGGCGCCGTCGCCGCCGCGATACCGGCGCGCAGCGTGCTCGCAGAGTCCGCCCGCATCGCCCGCGGGCAGATCAAACCCTTGGCTCAGCTCGCCGTCGATGATCTGGATGCGCTCATCCTGCCGGGTGGTGCAGGTGTCGGCACGGTGCTGTCGAACTACACGGACAAGGAGGCGGTGTGCGAGGTGAATCCCGATCTGGTGCGGCTGTTCAAGGGCTGCCTGGCATCGCACCGCCCGATGGGTTTCATTTGCCTGGCACCTATCCTGGCGGCGCGAGTCTTGGGCCCGATAGCCGGCGTTCACATCACCTTGGGCCCGCGCGGGACTGCGGCGGCCAAGCACGCGGCCGTGATGGGCGCCGACGTGCGACCATGCCCGGTCGAAGACATCTTCATCGATCAGAAATCGCGCGTGGTGACCACGCCCGCCTATATGTACGACGATGCGCGAATCTCGGTCGTGGCGTCAGCAATCGACAAGCTGGTTCGTGCGGTGCTATCGCAGGCACGCGATCGAGCTCCCGCACCGACTCCGCAGCCGCAGCCACAAGCGCCTCGGCGCTAGGACAGCCCGCGGTTGCGCTTGATCTGGTCGAGGGCCTTCTGGTACTCGACCTCCCAGGTCGCCGTGCCTTCCTCGAGGTTCTTGATCCGGCGCCGCACTTCTTCGTCGAGCTCGTCGTCCACCATCATGTGGCGCTTGAGGACACCGGCCATCCGCCGCCGAAGGGCCGAGTCGTCGACGAACACCTCCTCGACGTGAGGCGACTGCATGAAGGACTCGATCATCTGATTGGTCAGCCACTCGAGCGCGTCGTCGCCCAGTCCCAGTCCCCTCTCGGCGGCCAGGGTCCGCTTGACCTTGCCGAACTGCTCGTAGGGCAGATTGCGCTTCGACAGCAGGTCCTTGGTCTTCTCGGTAATCTCCCGATCGAGCCGCAGGTACTCTTTGAGCACCGCCTGCACGTCCAGTTCGGCCTCGCCACGATCGGTGACGGCGATGTCACCTGAGTCAGCCAGCGCTTTGACCAGTTCCGCTCCGATGACAGGAATCTTTCCGCTGTAAAGTCGCATCCTTACCGGGCGCCGTTATATGGGTGTCGGCATGGCCAGTCAAGGAAGACCGCGCACCGCCGCGTGCTTTCTGTCAGATTTCAGCCGGTCCCATGTTCATCCCCCTTCACGACATCAATCCCCGGGTGCGATTCCCGCTGGTCACCGCGATTATCGTGGCCGCGAATGCTCTGGTGTACGCGCTCGGGCTTGGTCTCAGCGCCGAGGAGCACCGATTCCTCGTGTTGCGTGCCGGCGCGATCCCGGCCGAGATCGCAACCTTGCGCGACATCTACCCGCGCAATCTCATTGCCCCGCCGTTCACCATCCTGTCGTCCATGTTCCTGCACGCTGGCTTCTTGCACCTGCTGGGAAACATGTGGTTCCTGTGGATCTTCGGTGACAACGTCGAAGATCGCATCGGCCGCGCTCGCTACCTTGCGTTCTACCTCTTCACCGGAACCGTCGGGGCTCTCGCGCAGACCTTCCTGGTGCCCGCGTCGACCCTGCCCATGATCGGTGCGTCCGGCGCGGTGGCCGGCACTCTGGGCGCCTACGCGATGCTGTTTCCTAGCTCGCGTGTAGTGACGCTGGTGCCGATCCCTTTCCTCTTCACCACAGTGGCGGTGCCGGCGTGGATCTTCCTCGGTCTGTGGTTCGTCGGGCAGTTCTTCCTGGGCGACGGTTCGGGGGTCGCCTGGATGGCCCACGTCGGCGGCTTTCTCGCGGGACTGGGCCTCGCCCGCATCGTGACCCCGCGGCGCCTGCAGCCGCGACCCCTCGACGCTGGTTTCTTTCCGCCACCCAGTGGCTGACCGGCGGTCGCGTGACCGCGCAGGGCTGTGATTGCGCGTGACGCTTGACAGCCGGCGCCGCCCAAGCAAGATACCGCCCCGGCCGAAAGGTCGATGGCGGCTTAGCTCAGCTGGTTAGAGCAGGCGTTTCATACGCGCCGGGTCCGGGGTTCGAGTCCCTGAGCCGCCACACGGACTCCTGGGCTCGCGGGGGCCGCGGGAGTTACTCGCCCCCGAGCCGTCGGCACAGCGAAGCCCAGTCGCTGCCGGTCTTCGTGAGGAAGATGCCCACGCGCGTACCAAAGCCTGCCGGGGCATCTTGTTCCTCCGCCACGTGCACGATGATCCCGGCCACCTGGATCTCGTAGAGCGGGTCGTCGATGCGGACCGTGATGTAGATCCGCGTGCCCACCGGTCGCGGTGCCGGCATCGCCAGCAGCAGGCCGCTGCGACTCGCGTTCACGATGCGCGAGGGCACCTGGTTGTTGACCGAATCCAGTCGGATGATCGCCGCGGCGTCGAGGTTCATGCGGGGCCCACGACGGCGATCCTTGGGTTGCGGCAGGGCTGACATGAACTGCAGTCTACTATTCCTCGGTTGACTCTGTAATTGAAAACACGTTCTGAATCTATCAAAACTACCCACACCGGGGCCCGAGTGGCACGCGGGAGGGGCTGTCACGAACTCGGGGCGGCTGTGCCGCATCGTCGGACATCGGACGTGCGGACCGGACCCTGGCGGCCGGTCGGGGCGGGGCTACTTCTTGGCCGGCGCCGCTGCGGGCCCAGGTGGCGGCGCCGTCGGTGCGGACGCGGGAGCGGCGACCGGGGCAAGCTGGCCTCCTGCTGCGGGCGGCGTCGCCCCGGCTGCGGGCGCCAGCGCTCCTCCGGCGGCCGCCGCCGCGACAGCGTTGGTCTCGCCCTCGGGGTTGCGCTCCCACTTGTCCACGCGCCCGGAGCCTGTGGAGTCGTACCCGATGCGATCGAGGCGGTCGCCCTCGTAGTACTCCCACTGGTCAACCCGTCCGTCGTTGTTGCTGTCTTTTTCGATGCGAACCACTTTGCCGGCCTCGAAGTACTTTGTCAGGTCCGACCGACCGTCGTAGTTGGTGTCCATCTCCTCGCTGACCCTCTGACCTGACTGATAAAACGTCATCGAGTCGTACTTGCCGTCGAAGTCGAGGTCGAACTCCTCCGTCGTCAACGTGCCGGTATTGTCGTAGCGGTAGACGATGTCGTACTTGCTGTCTCCGTTCAGATCGACCTGCTTGCAGGCAAGAATCTGAACCGCGGCCCCGTTCACCGTGCCAGTCGTGTACAGCTTGATAACGTCGGGCTTCTTGTCCTGGTTGGTATCGATGCTGACCAGCTGCTTGCCGGTTGGATCACAACGTGTTCGGTCGACGGTCGGTGCTTTCTCGCCCGAGCCGGTGGACTGGGTGGTCAGGCTGGCGCTCGATTTGAGCTGGCTGGTTCCGCAGCCGATGAGGGCCGCCGTCATAGCGGCTGACAGAAGCGCGAACGAAGAACGACTGGCCCGGTTGGTCATGGGCATTAACCCTAGGCGCAATCGGGCGTTGCTTCAAGTCTCTGGCCAGTCTCTGGGGGCTCAGCACCATTGACTCTACACATATCGTCATGCATGGTCTGCCGTACTCGGCCATGGCGCGGAACAAGGTCTCGACCACCGTGTACATCACGCCCGAGCAGAACGAGTTGCTGAAGCTGCTCCATAACAGGACCAAGGTTCCGGTCGCGGAATACATTCGGCAGGGAATCGATCTGATTCTCGAACGCGAGCAACGGAACCTGCCCGGGCAGCAGCTCAGCCTCGACGTCGCCCGCAAGTAGGCGGCTGAAGTTCCAGAGATACCGTGCTGACGCCCACGCGCCTCATCCGCAACTTTTCGATCATCGCCCACATCGACCATGGCAAGTCGACGCTGGCCGATCGGCTGCTCGATGCCACCGGCGCTCTTACCCACCGGGAGCAGAAGGCGCAGTTTCTCGACAGCATGGATCTCGAACGCGAACGCGGCATCACCATCAAAGCCGCCACCGTCCGCCTGAGCTACAAGGCCGCCGATGGTCAGACCTACGAGATGAACCTGATCGACACCCCCGGTCACGTCGACTTTCACTACGAGGTGTCGCGCTCGCTGGCAGCGTGCGAGGGCGCCCTGCTGGTGGTGGACGCGTCGCAGGGGGTCGAGGCGCAGACGTTGGCCAATGTGTACCTGGCCTCGGCGCACAACCTTGCGATCATCCCGGTCATCAACAAGATTGACCTTCCGGCTGCCGATCCCGAGGGCGTCCGGAAGCAGATCGAGGAGATCATCGGACTCGACGCATCGGGCGCCATCCTGGCCTCGGCCAAAGACGGGCGCGGCATCGACGAGATCCTGGCGGCGGTGGTTCTGCGGGTGCCGCCGCCGGGTGGTGACCCCGACAAGCCGCTCAAGGTCTTGCTGCTGGATAGCTGGTACGACACTTACCGCGGCGTCGTGTGTCTGGTGCGTGGGATCGACGGGGTGTTGCGCCCCAAGCAGAAGATTCGCCTGATGGCAGCGGGGCGCGACTACGAGGTTCAGACGCTGGGTGTGTTCGCGCCGTTTCCCCGGGAGACCAGCGAGATCGGTCCCGGGCAGGTCGGTTTCTTCACGGCGGCGATCAAAGAGGTTGCCGACGCGCGGGTCGGCGACACCATCACCGACGCGGGCAAGCCCTGCGAAACCGCACTGCCGGGCTTCGAGCCGGTCAAGCCCATGGTGTTTGCCGGCATCTTTCCGACCGATTCGGCGCGCTACGAGGATCTGCGCGAGGCGCTCGACAAGCTGCGCTTGAACGACGGGAGTTTTACCCGCGAGCCGGAGACCTCGGCCGCGCTGGGCTTCGGGTTTCGCTGCGGCTTTCTCGGCCTGCTGCACATGGAAATTGTCCAGGAGCGCCTCAAACGCGAGTACAACCTGGAGCTCATCACGACGGCACCAACGGTTCGCTTCCGGCTGGTCAAGCGTCACGGCGGCGAGGTCGTCGAACTCGACAACCCGGCGAAGTTTCCCTCCGAGGGCGAAATCGAAAGCATCGAGGAGCCCATGATCGCCGCCACGCTTCACACGCCGCCCGAGTACGTGGGCGCGCTGCTGAAGCTGTGCGAGGAACGCCGGGGTACCCAGACGGGCCTTGCCTACGCCGGCGAGCGGCGGGTCATCATCAAGTACGACCTGCCTCTGGTCGAGGTCGTGTTCGGGTTCTACGATCGGATGAAGTCGGTGTCGCGCGGCTACGCGTCCCTCGACTACGAGCCCAAGGGCTACCGGCCGGCCGATCTGGTCAAGCTCGATCTGATGGTCAACGGCGACAAGGTCGACTCACTGTCGGCGATCGTCCACCGCGAGACCTCGTTCGACAAGGGGCGCGACCTGTGCGTGAAGATGAAAGAGTTGATCCCGATGCAGCAGTTCGAGGTCGCCATCCAGGCGTCCATTGGCTCCAAGGTCATCGCGCGCACGACGGTCAAGGCGTTGCGCAAGAACGTGACCGCCAAGTGTTACGGCGGAGACATCTCGCGCAAGCGCAAGTTGTTGGAGCGTCAGAAGGAAGGTAAGAAGCGCATGAAGCAAGTCGGCAACGTCGAGATCCCGCAGGAAGCGTTCTTGGCGATATTGAAGGTCGACTGATTCGTCACGAAAGAAGGTCCCGATGTCTACCTGGCAGGATCGCCGCACCCAAAAGCGGGCCGAGGATGAGGCCCGTGATCTGGTGGGCGAGGCGCGGCGAATCCTGAAGAAGAAGGGCTATCGGATCCCGGACTCGGTGCGCGCCGAGATGGAGGAGACGGCTCTTGCGGTGGTGGCCGCTCTGGAGGGTGATGACTTCGAGAAGTTGCGGCAGGCGATGTCGGCCCTGGACGAGAAGATGGACCACCACCTTGCGTTCGCGCGCAAGTCGACCTTGCGTGAGTACGCAGAATCGATCGGCGTGGCGGTGGCCATCGCGCTGTTCCTGCGGGCGTTCGTGGTCGAGGCGTTCCAGATCCCGTCAGGGTCGATGATCCCGACTCTGGAGGTGGGTGACCACATCTTCGTCGCCAAGTTCTCGTACGGCCTGGGCATTCCGTTCACCAGCAAGAAGATCTTCCAGTTCGCCGGTCCCAAGCGCGGCGACGTGATCGTGTTCAAGTACCCACTGGGTCCAGAGGTCGACTACATCAAGCGGGTGGTGGGCTTGCCCGGTGACAGCATCGAGATTCGTCGCAACGAGGTGTTCGTGAACGGAACTCCGATGACTCGCGAGCATGTGGACGGCCGCTGTCGCTACAGCGACAGTCCCCAGAACCCGGACGTCCCCTCCGACAAGGAGTGCGATCTATGGATGGAGAAGCTGGACGGCAAGCCGCACAAGGCGATCTACCGCCCGGACAACTTCGGCCAGGATTGGGGGCCGCTGGTGGTACCGCCCTTGAGCGTGTTCGTGATGGGTGACAACCGAGACAACTCGAATGACTCGCGGGTGTGGGGCACCGTGCACCACGATCTCATCAAGGGTAGGGCACTCATCGTGTGGTGGTCGCGGGCCCCGACTGAAGGCGAGTTTTCACTGGCGTCGGTGAAGGAGTGGTTCAACGCCATCCGGTGGCGCCGCTTCTTCAGCCTCGTCAACTGATCCGTCGCGTGATCCGTCGCGTGCGGGCTGCGGCTAGCGACTTGCGAGCAGGATGATGAGGGCGACCAGTGCAAGCAGGCCGCCGACCACCGCGACCACCCGCACCGCTTCACCGCGGGTAGCTTTGGAGTCGGTGGCGCCAAGGATTTCCTGGATGTGACGGCGCAGATCGGCGGCGTCAGCGTGGCGATCATCGCGCGACTTGGCAACCATCTTGACGACGAGCGCGTCGATCTCGTGCGGGATCTGCGCTTCGGGACGCAGCTTGGACGGGGGCGGGGGCGCTTTCTGTAGATGGAATTCGATGACCTCGGTCGAACTTTTGGCGTCCTTGAACGGCAACTCGCCGGTCAGCATCTCGTAGGTCATCATGCCAAGCGCATAGATGTCCGAACGACCATCGAGGGCCTTGCCGCGGAGCTGTTCGGGCGACATGAACTCAAGCGTGCCCAGCGTTTGACCGACGGCGGTTAGTGCCGGCCCGGCCGGGCTGCCATCGCCGCCCGAGACGATCTTGGCAATGCCGAAGTCGAGCACCTTGACGGCGTCCTCGTCGCCGCGGCGGTCAACCATGACGTTTTCCGGCTTCATGTCGCGGTGAATGATGCCGTGCTGATGGGCTTCGCCGAGCGCGTCCGCGACCTGATCGAGAATGCCGAGCACACGCTTGGGATCGAGCGGGCCGTCGCTGCGTTGCAGCTGCTGCAGGCTCTTGCCGTGGAGCAGCTCCATTGCCAGGTACAGGATGCCGTCCTCGGTCTCGTCGAAGTCGTAGATGATGACGGTGTGCGGGCTATGCAGCTTCGAGCAAGCCTCCGCCTCGCGGCGGAAGCGCGCCACGACCGTCGCATCAGCGACGTTGTGGGGATGCAACACCTTGAGCGCGACAGCGCGCCCTGTGGCCAATTGCTTGCCCTGAAAGACCGCGCCGAAGCCGCCCTCGCCGATCTTGCGCTCGACCAGGTATCGGTTGTTGAGGGCGCGACCGATCAGGCGATCGAGCGTCAGGCGCACGGGGCCGGTCCGGGGCATCGGCACGGTCTTGGCCGCGGGTGCAGCCATACCCGGTGCTCTTGCCGCGGCGACCGCGGGCGCCGCGGGCGGATCGACCAGAGTCGAGGCAACCGGGCCTTTGGCAGGCGCGGCATCGGGCGGTGGGGCGGCCATGGCTGGCATCGGGCAGCCGCAGACGCCGCAGAACCGTGCATCCGGCTCGGGCGGGGCACCGCAAGAGGGGCAGGGCGGGGCTGGCATCCTCCTGGGCTCCGGTCCTACTGGGGCGCGGCTGCTGCCGGTGGAACGGCGTTTGGGAGCGGTGGCTTTGTCGAGGGCACCGCCGGGACGGATGTCGGCGCCGCGGCAGGAACTGACATCACGGCCCGCTCTCGTTCCATCGCACGCCCGCGATCCCACTTGATGAAGATGGCGCCAGCGGTGGCGGCGATGAGCGTGAGGAAAACAAAGGTCAGCAGCGAACGGGTTTCGGGCCGAGACAGGGCGGACTCGCCGAGGATCTGTGGCGCCCCCAATTCAGCGCGGCCAGCCGTCGCAGCGCCGGTGAGACCGATGACGTCCTTTGGAACCGTCACCTCGACGGTCACCTTTTCGGGGTTCTCGCGCATGGTCTTGTGGAGCTCGTTCGGATCCTGACCGGGATCGTAGGGAACGAACTGCACGATGTCGTCGGCGCCTGGCTCCGGCAGAGCGGTACCGTCGAATCTTGCCAGCACCACTGTGACGTTGTCGGGTCCCTCGCGTGCCAGAGCGCCCGAGATCAGGCGTTCGCACGCCCTGTGGATGTCGGGCTCCTGGGTCAGGATGGCGGCCATCTCCTCGTCGCTGACCGGACCGTGCAACCCGTCTGACGAGAGCAGCACCACATCGCCTCGACGCAAGTCGACCCTTGATAGCACCACCTCGACCCGCTCCTGGACGCCCAGCGCCTGCAAAATGATGTTGGCGTGCTCGAAGGCCTTGGCCTCTTCGGCGGTCATGGCTCCCGCCTCGATCAGCTGCCAGGCCAGCGATTGGTCCTTGGTCACCTGGGCCAGACGCCCGCTGCGCAAAACGTAGCAGCGTGAGTCGCCGATCTGGCCGACAACGAGGGTGCCATCGACGAGCGCCGCGGCGGTGCAGGTGGTGCCCATGCCGCGTTCGCTCTGGTTGTCGCGCGACTGGGCGTAGATCTTGTCGTTCGCGTCTTCGATCGAGCGGCGCAAGAGCCGGGCGAACCGATCACGCGCCAGGGGCTCGCTTGCGGCCATCGAGCCGGAGATCGAATCGACCGCCATCTGCGAGGCAACCTCGCCTGCCGCCGCTCCGCCCATGCCATCGCATACCAGGAACAACGCGCCCTTCTCGCCCAAGGGCAGGGACAGGAGATCGCTGGGGTCGTTGGTGCGGAATCCCGCCGACACATCCGCGATGAGGAAGTTGTCCTCGTTGTGTTCGCGAACCAAGCCCACGTCGGTCTTTCCATAGACCGTTATCTTGATGTCCGGGGGAGGGGTCATTCCGGGCCTTGGCGGGACATGAGCAGTTCGCCCTATCCTATCTCGAAGCGCAAGAGTTCGTCGCCCATGCGTAACATGTCGCCGGGGAACAGGGTGTGGTGGCTTCGTAGGCGCAGATACGTCCCGTTCGAGCTGCCAAGATCCTGCAGTGTGACCCGGCCGGCACGATATTGGACCTGGGCGTGCCGGCGCGACAGGAACTCGTCATCGGAGAACACGACGTCGCCCTGTTCGCGGCCAAGCACAACCTCGCTGCGCCCCAGGTGGTAGACGTCGCGCGACGTACCTGCCGCTGTCATCTGGCGCAGACGTCCCCAGGGCGACTTGACCGGAGTGCCGAATACAACGACCCCGTGCTGGACCGCCGGGCGCAGGGTGCGCTCGACGTCGGGCAGGAGCTCGAAGCGCAGCACCTGCTTGCCCAGTAGCACGAAGTCGCCGTCGAGCAGGTCGGCGGGATCGCGCAAACGCAGGTAGACGCCGTTGAGCGTTTCGAGCGGCAGCAGGATGTAAGTGCCCGCCCGGCGCTGGACCCGGGCGTGGCGCGGCGCCATGTGCGGATCGTCGAACAGCAGGTCGCCCTCGGTACGGCCAATGTCGAACTGGTCACCGCCTATCGGGTAAGACGCGCCATCGGTTCCGTCACGTCGGACGGCGACCAGTCGGGCGGGCTGGGCGGGCTGGGCGGACGGTTCGCGCGGCACACTGGCCAGGCGCAGAGGCGCCGCAGGTGGGGTGAGGCCGCCGGACACGCGCAGGCCGCACGAATGGCAGAAGTTGGTGCCAGCCGGGTTCTGGACGCCGCAGCGGCCGCAGAACACGCCGACGGACGCGGCGGCCGGTTGGGCAGGGAACGCGGCGCCGCAGAACTGGCAGAACGCCGCCGGTCCCGAAGCAACACCGCCGCAAACCGAGCAACTCAGCATCGATTTTTTGGAGTTTGCAAGCGCGCCTGACCTTTGGTAACAGCGGCGAGCGCAATCCGATGTCGCCGCCAGAGTTCCTGGCGCCTAGCCAGCCCACCTGCTTTGGCCCAAGCAATAACAATTCCTCCCGACAGCGTCAATTCGTGGCGATGCCTGCGCGCCATCGTGCGGGTCGGCTGGCTGCTGTCGTCGAGCTTGGTGGTTGTAACCGGCGCGTGCGGCCCGGTGATCGATCGGGCGGCCTTTTCGGCGCGCCGCGACTCGCTTGAGAAGGGCGATTTGCTGGGGCCGTTTGATGGCATCGCTCTCGACGCGGAGACCGATCGGCCGTTGTCTGGAGCGGTGGTGGCCGCATCGTGGGCGTTCGAGCGCGGCGAGGGATTGACGGGTCCGGCGGGTGCGCACGAGATCGTGACCGAGACCGGCGCGGACGGACGCTACCGCGTTCCGGCGCTGACCAATTTGCCTACGGGCGGCGCCGTGCGCGTGCGACGGTTCACGCTCATCGTTTACCAGAAAGGCTACGTGGCATGGCGGAGTGACCGGCGGTTCCCCGACGGAGGCGCGCGCCGAGATTTCGCCCAACGGGGCAACCGGGTACGACTGGAGAAATGGCGCACCGGGCTTCACCACCATCGCCACGTCCTGTTCCTGGGTGGTGGCCAGGCGGTGCGAGCGGCAGCGTCCTGGGAACTGCTGCCAGCCAGTCTGGAACTCTCTGGCGGCGGCGTCGCGAGCGGCGGCGTGGCGGCGGACAAGGCACCCGTCGCGACCACCGCAGGCGCCTCACCGCTCGACATCGCGACGCTGCTGTCCGACGAAGAACTCAAGGGCGTGACTGGCTACGCGGGTGCGTTCGACCTGGCCAAGCTGCTCGACCTGCCGACCACCGAGTTCTACGACAGCCGCCATTTCAAGGCGCGGGGAAAACCCGAGTCCTTCGACACGGGCTTGCGAGTGTGGCGGTTGGGGCCGGTGGGCGCCGAGGCCCAGTACCGCAAGTTGCTTGCTGAGTTGCCAGGCGCCAAGCCGGCCGACGAGATCGGCGACGCATCCCTGCGCGCCCGTAGCGGGGACGTGCTGGGGCTTGCGTACCTGATTCGCGAACGCGGGGTCGTGGTGTCGGTTAGTTGCGGGGTCCAGCAGTGCACCGATCCAGAGATGATCTTGCGTATCGCCAAGCTGGTCGAGAGCCGCCTGGCGGAACTGCCCGCCTTGCCGGCGACGCCTGCCGAGGACAAGCCGTGAAGATGGTTGTCGCACCGGTCGTCGCGCTGGCGTTGCTGCTGGCAGGACCGGCGCGCGCGTACGACTTTTCCACCACCCACGCCGGCTTGACCGAGCAGGCGCTGTTGTCGTCTTCGCTGCACCGGGTGATGTCGCAGCGGTTCGGCAAGGCGATGGGATTGCTCGAGTCACTGGCTCTGAATTCGCGCACGCTGCAGCCGGACACCCGACGCACGCTGTGGCAGCGCTTCGAGGCTCTGGACCCGGCGGGCGGCTATCGGCCTGGCAATGATGGCGCGGCGACGGCTCTGGCCTGGGTGGTGGCAGGCTCGGTGCTGGCGGGCACGCCGCCCGAGCGGGCGCGCAACCACTTCTTCGATCCGCGCACGCGCCGGGGCCTGGACGACGGCCCGGGCCTGTCGGGCCTGTCCCACGCCCTGGGCCTGGTACTGGTTGGCGAGAGCAGCGTGCGCAGCCTGGCCGCCGGAACCGCCTTCGATCTGACGGGCTCGTCGGCGTGGCAATGGCTTTTTGCAGCCGAGAATGATCTGGGAGTGCCTGCGTTCACCTCGCATATGGAGCGCGCGGTCGCCGCACCCGACCCGGCCGAACGTGAATCGGCGCTGGTGCAGGGGTTGCTTGCCCTGGGCGGTATCCTGGCGGTCTTGCAGGATGCCGGCGAGCCGGCGCATGTGCGCAACGATTTCCGAGGCTCGTACCTGGGGGGGCGCGCTGTCGACCCGCCGGGCTCGGCGTTCGATCGCTTCGTGATGGCCCGGTACGGCCGCGAGGCCATCCCGAGGCCTGATAAGCCCATCAGCCGTCCGACCCTTGCGGGGTTCTTCTCGGCCCGCGATGGCGAGGGGCTGGCCGACCGGACGCAGCGACGTTTCTTTTCGGCCGGCACATTGCCTGCGGATCCCATCGTCGACCGGCAGACCTCGACCAAGGATGTTGTAGGCGCCGCGCGGGCGTCGCTGGTTCAGCGGCGGCCGACGGTAGGTCGCCTGGACCTTCAGGAGATGGGGCGCAAGCAGTACATGCTGCTGGAAGGACGCAAGACGTTGGCCTACGTGCGGGTGCCGGGGCGGGTGCGCTTCTCGCTCGATCAGGCGGTGTACGAGGATGCGGCGCGTGCGCTCTTGCCCGAGGTCGCGGCGTATTGCGCTGGGCTTGTCGATCACATGTTCCGCGCATCGCTGGCGATCGTGGTCGCGAACGGGACCGCTGCGGTGACGGTGGAGAACGTGGCCGGCGCCATTGCTGGCGGTGCTTTGCGCATCTACGCCGAGGACGCCCGCGGTTTGCGGCAAGAGATATCCCTGCCGTCGGCGGGCGCTGCCGCCATCGCAGGCGGGACCCAGACCGTGGTCGACGTGCCGCCGGGGACGCGGCGGATAGCGGCGATACTGTCCGGCGATGTGGCCGGTGACCCGGTGATCGCTATCGGCGAGGCCGTGGTCCCGCCGCGCTGAAGCGGGCTGAAACCCGCGCCTCCCATCGCGTCCTCAAGAACGCCGCTTGGGGTGCCGATCGTCGCGCTTTTCGGCGCCGGCAGGCAGAACCGGCAATCGGTGCGCCAGGGGGACGCCGTCGAACACAGCGGCCAGCGCCTCGGCGTCGATCCGAGCGTCGTCATCGCCAGCTTCTGCCGACGCTGCGGCCGCGCGGCGCAGATCGGCGGTGATCGCGGGATGTCGCCGCGCAGCCTCGCTTCGGTCGCGGTCAGCGTCGGCACGCTGACCGCCCTGCCAGGCAGCGCGTGCAGCGTGAGCCAGGAAACGTGCGCCTTCGGGGCCCGGCTGTGCCTCGGCCGCACGTCGGAAGGCGACGGCGGCATCGGGGTGTTTGCCTTGGCTTGCGCTGACCCGGCCGAGGTCGAACCATGGCCACGGATTGCCGGGATCGAGGGCCGCGGCGCGCGTGAACGCCGTCGCAGCACCGTCCAGGCGGCCCATGCTCCGCAGGGCGATGCCCTGGTCGTGGTGGTTCTCGGCCGAGCCGGGATCCTTGCGCAGCGCGCGCTCGGAGCGGCGCAGGGCATAGATGGAGGTCAGTTCCTCGCCGTCCGGCTCGAACGCCTCGAGCAAGAATTCGCCCTGATCGTCGTACAGGACACGCTCGCGTGCCAGCGTCGCGTCGAGCCAGTGGGGGAAGTCGGATCCTGACAACCAGCGCTCTTCCGAATCGGCGCGCAGACGGATCACGCGAAAATCGGCCGCATCGCCGCTGTCATTGTCGTCAGGGTGCTGGCTCGGCGCGGCCAGCACGAGGGTGTCACCTGCGCTGGTGGTGGCGAACACCAGATCTCCGGGTCGCGAGCCCGACGGTGGCGGACGGTTGGCGCTGGCGAGCGACTGGAAGGTCTGGGCGCCGACTCCGCATATCACGATCGACTCGTGGAACAGGTCGGCCCCGTCGAAGCTGCGCAAGAACCGGGTGTAGGCAGCTGGCAGGGGGCCGAGAATCTGTTCGGCAGCGGCGATATCCGCTGCCGTGGCGGGCGGCGGTGTCCGCACCAGGCCGTCGGGCCATTCGGCCAGCGCGGCCCGGAAGCCTTCGAAGAATGCCCGCGCCACCTGGGCTCTGGGGTGGCGCTACTGGCGCAGGCCGCCCGGCACCGGGGCGCCGCCTGCGGCCAGGGTGGCGGCGAAGCGTGATGGCGCCCCGGTTGATTGGAAGCGGCCCGAGGCGCCGTCGGAACGAAAGAGAGTTTCTGCCACCAGGCGTCCCTCACCGTCGACCTTGGGTTCGCCGAGTTCGAGGAACCTGACCGTGCCGTCGGGCGCAGAGGCGACCGCAAGTACCAAGTCGAACGCCGCCGCAACCATGTCACGCAGTTGCGCGGTCGCGCCGAGTGAAGAGCGGGCCAGCGACTGGATGCGGCCCAGCCCATCGGTCGCGGAGCGTCCGGCCACTGCCGCCACGACCCCGTCGGCGCCGAGCGCGCACTCGTGGAGAAGATCTCCAGCCAGGCGCGGGCTACTGACGTCCACAACCAGATGATCGGCGCGCAGCGCTGCGGCGGTGGCAACCAGATCGGACTGCCGCGCGTCGCTGGCCGACAACCTGGTCCACGCCTTCGCACCAGCGGGCGTGGCCACCCGGTCGCTTAGATTCAGAACGCGCGCGCTGGCGGGTAGCGCTGCACAGAGGGCTGAGAGCGCCACGCTGAGTGCACGGTCGTCACCGGCGATAAGCAGGTTGCGGCGGTTGGCCACGCAGGCGTCCAGCACCTCTTTGACCTCCTTGGACAGGGCGGAAGCTTTGACCAGATCGGCCAGACTGCGGGGATTGGGCAGCGCCCTTCGCAGGGTCGCGCACAAGGCGCTGGCGAGGGGCGGGAATACCGCAGACAGGAGCTCGCCACCCGGCAGTGTCACGTTGACGATGCTCGCGTCAGCCTGGGGTCGCGGCGTTCCCCTGGCGGCCAGCGCCCGCACCGCGTCGACGAGTTGAGCCGCGTCGGGGCCAGAGGCGAACTCACGCTTGCCGGCGCGATCGATCTCGACCGAGCCTGTCGCCACGAACACCGCGGTCACCCCGTCTTGTGCCAGAAGCTGATCCAGCTGCGAACGGGAACCGCCACCGGTGGGCGGCCCGAGCACGCGGTCACGCGCATCGGTGGCCGGGGCGTTGGCGTGCTCGTCTTCGTCATAGTCGGACAGTGACAACACCGGCTTCTTGAGAGGTGGCATCGCAAGCTTGGGCTTGACTGCGATGATGTCTTCGTCCAAATCCACCTCGGATGGCGACGGTGGCGCGGCCACATCGTCGTCGTCGTCGCCGAGGGCCGCAAACGGCTTGGCGGTGTCGCGTCGGGGTGGTGGTGGCGGTGGTGGTGGCGGAGGCGGTGCGGAGATGCGACCCGAGCTGCGGGCCTTTCCAGGTGGCGGGGGCGGCGGTGCTGGCGGCTCAGGCGCGGCGTCGCCGCCGATGCGCATGGCCGAGGTCGTGGCTCGCCCTGGCGGTGGAGGTGGGGGGCCCTTGCGCGGCAGCGCGGTGCTCAGCGAGCCGGCTTCGGGACCCGGCGGCAGGCTGGTCGGCTCGCCCGCGTTCTCGACGCGCACGATGAAGTCGCCGACGTAGACCTTGTCGGACGAGTTGAGCGCCATCGCCTCGCCGATCTTCTTGCCGTTGACATAGGTGCCGTTGGTGCTGCCGAGGTCGGAGACCATGAAGCGGCCCTCCTCGATGAATATCCGGCAGTGACGCTTGGATACGTTGCCCTTGGCAAGCACCACGTCATTGCCTTGCACCCGTCCGAAGGTCACCTCGTCCTTGTCGAAATTGAGCTGCTTCGCTTCGCCGCCTTTTTCCGTCATGGTGAGGGTGACCATGGCGGCGACGCTAAGCTGGGTGATCGCGTCGGTCAAGGGGGTTTCCGTCGGATTTCCGGGTCTTTGGCCAGCTCCGCTGAAGTGCTGGGTGAGATGAAGGCGAGCAGGGACTGGCCGAAGATGCTGGCCACGCCGATCGCCGCCAGCAGAACAACAGTCGCAGCCACCAGTCGGCCAACCGTGTCGCGGTGGCCCGGGGTACCACGGGCGGGGTCGACTTGGTGATGGGCGATTTTTTCCATCGAGCGGGCCGGGAGTATAGTCCGGCCCATGCCCATCGCAGGGATCCTGGTGGCGGTGACGCTCTCGTGGCTCGCGGCGGCCGGTGCGGGCGCAGGCCACGCCAAGTACTACTTCAAGGTCGGCGAGATCAAGTCAGCCACGGAGACCAGTGCTGCGGTCAAGGAAGCTGCGCAGGCGCTGCTGGAAAAAGAGCTCGCCGGGCGGCCCGAGTTCACCCAGGACATTGGTGGGGTCAGCGGCCCGGCCGCGCTGGAAGAAATCAAGCGGCGCAAGCTTCAGGGCTTCAGCGTGTTTTTGAAGTTCGAGCAGCTCAAGGACGAGATCAAGCCGCCGCGGGCAGGGGGCCGGCTCAAGCAACTGGCCATCAATGTGAAGCTGTCGGTGTTCGGCATGACCCTGCCGGGCGAGAAGTTGTCGTTCTCGGGCGAGGGCGAGGCCGGTGTGGAGGCCGAGGTGGTCGAGCGGCGCATGGAAGAGGAGAAGCTTGGTCTCACCAAGGAAGCCATGACGCAGGCGATCCGGCAGGCGGTCGATCAAGCGGTACTCAAGCTCGACACGCCGAAGTCCGTGCCGATGAACGAGAGCAAGAAGAAGCACAAGAAGAAGTGAGCGCGACCGCGGCGCCGACGCCGACGCCGACGCTGGCGCCGGACGGAGCCGTGGTAGCTTTGAAACTGCGGCATGAACGCTGTGTTTGCTTCCTTGGCGCTGCTGGCCGTGATCGCGGTGGGGACCGCCGCCTGGTGGCAAATTGCACGGCGCCGCCGTTTGCCGGTTGCCGAAGCGCCGGCCACGGTGGCCAAGGCAGTGAGCCTGCAGAGCGAGCCGGTGGGGTGTCCGACGTGCAAGCGGCGCTACCCTCCGGTGATGAAATTTTGTCCGCGCGACGCTCGTCCGCTGATACCGGCGGCGACCTTGGCGGGCAATGATGCCCAGCTTGGTGTCAGCTGCCGCCTGTGCCGGAGATCCTTCGATCCGTCGACGCGCTACTGTCCCTTCGATGCCGAGGAACTTGGCGCGGGCGTGCCGACCTTCGTGCCGCCCGAGAGCAGCCAGCCCGCGTCGGCGAGTGGCGCCGCGGGAAAGATCTGTCCGATCTGTGGCCATCACTTTCGTGTCGATGACATTTTCTGCGGGCGAGACGGCAGCGATCTGGTGCCCTTGAACTGACCCGGGCCCTCGGCCGCCGGCTAAAACACTGGCCCGCCGGCCGGCTGGCGGTAAGATCCCGCTCCATGCGAACCTGGCTTCCCATCCTGTCGTTGGCGGCGCTGGCTCTTGGTGGCGCCTGCAAGCGCTCGCAGCCGGCGGCGCCCAGCTTGGCCGAGGCGACCCTGCCGCCGATCGAGGTGTCCAAGGACGGCGGGCGCCTGTTCACTCACGTCGGGCCCGAGGGAACCTTCGTTACCACCGACAAGGCCGAGGATGTTCCGCCTGGCTCACGGCATCTGGTGCGGGTCGTCGATCCGGCACAGGGCGCGATGCAAAGGCGAGACAGCACAAATGTTTACGTCATGGACCTCAACCAACTCATTAACACCGGAAAGGCCTCCGCCAAGCCGATGCCGCGGGAGGCATTCGAGACTGGTGCGCTGGCCCAGTTACCCCCGGGCGAATCCTCGGTGCGCTCGGGGCAGCACCCGGAGCTACCACCGGAGGGCGAGCCGGCCCCGGGGGCGGCCGGTGCGGGACCGCCGGGAGCGGGCGCCGGCATAGCCGCGAATCTGGGCAGTCCGACAGCGCCGGTGGTGATCGTGTACGGGACGTCGTGGTGTGGGGCATGCCGGGCGGCGCGCCAGTACCTGACGGCGCGCAAAATCCCGTTCGCCGACAAGGACGTGGAGAAAGACGCCTCGGCGGCACGTGAGCTGGCCGAGAAGGCCGCGCGTTTGGGCGTGCCATCCGACCGCGTGCCGATTCTCGACGTGCGTGGGCGCCTGCTCATCGGGTTCGACAAGGCCCGGCTCGAGGCGTTGCTGGGGCAAGCGACTTGAGCTGTGTCACACAAGGGCTTGGTGTTCAACGCGCTCGGGGCGCTGGAGTACCACGCCACCTCGGTGCTTAACCTCGGCGTGCAGGTGCTGACGGGGTACCACTGTTTTTTTCCGGGTGGCGACGCCATAGCCAACGATCAGGACGCCAACAGCCATGGCACGCACGTCATCGGTCTGTTGACCCTGCGGCTGCATCTGGGGACGTAGTTCCTGGTAGTGTGCGCCGCCCATGACCGTTGCCGACAGATTCCCGCGCCTGGCCGTGTTCGGACTGGGGTACATGGGCGGATCGCTTGCGGCAGCCGCGCGGCGTGCCGGTATGGTCGATCGGGTGGTTGGCTTTGACCCTTCGGCCGAGGCAGGCCAGACGGCGCTTGCCCGCGGCATCGTCGACGAGTTGGCGAGTTCGCCAGATGCGGCGGCGCGAGGCGCATCGCTGGCTGTGCTGGCGGGCCCTGTGCGCACGCTCGGCGATACGGCGCGCGCGATCGCTGCGGCTCTGCCGGCCGATGCGTTCGTGCTGGACATCGGCAGCGTCAAGCAACCGGTGGTCGCCGCAGTGGAGGCGACCGCCCTGGCCGGACGCTTCGTGGGCTGCCACCCGCTCGCGGGGGCGGAGCTCTCGGGTACTGCCGCTGCTGACGCCGACCTGTACACGGGTAGGGCGTGCTTCGTGTGTCCGGGGCCGTGCGCGACCCCGGCGGCGCTCGCAGCCGTCAGGCGCTTCTGGGAGGGCATCGGCTCGTCGGTGCTGACACTCGATCCCGAGGCGCATGACGTGTTCATGGCGGCGGCCAGCCACCTGCCGCACGTCGCCGCCTTCACGCTGGCCGCCAGCCTGACCGAAGTCGCGGCCATGATCGAGGAGCGCACGCCGCCGTCAGCGCCGCCCACCAGCTTGCGCGACACCACCCGGGTGGCCGCTTCGAACCCGGTCATCTGGCGTGACATCTTTCTCGCCAACCGCGGGCACTTGCTTCCGCTCATCGACCGGCTGGAGGGGCGCCTGGCTGACCTGCGACGCGCGCTGCAGACCGAGGACGTGGCGGCGCTCGAGGCGCTGTTGACCGCGGGCCGCGCGTGCCGGCAACGGGTGGTCAAGCCTTGACAGCCCCGACGCCGTTGCCATCGCGACTGCTGGTGCGCCGCTCGGGGCCACTCATGGGCACGTGCCGGGTGCCGGGCGACAAGTCGATCTCGCATCGTGCCCTGCTGTTCGGCGCATTGTGCGACGGACCGGTTGCGATCTCGGGGCTGGGGCTGGGCGGCGACAACGTCTCGACTGCGCGTGCACTCGAGAAGCTGGGTGTGGCCATCACCCTCGCCGGCTCGGAGGCGCGGGTTGGCGGGGTCGGCTTCGCGGGGTTGAGCGCGCCGGATGGCCCGCTCGATTGCGGCAACTCGGGCACCACGATCCGTCTGATGATGGGGCTGCTCGCCGGTCGGCCGTTCGCGAGCGAGCTTTGCGGTGATGCCTCGTTGACCCGGCGACCGATGGGGCGCGTGGCGCGGCCCCTGCGCGACATGGGGGCACTGGTCGACGGCCGGCGCGACGACTCACGGCCCGATGATCTGTTCCCTCCGATACGCCTGCGTGGCGGCGACCTGCGCGGCCTGCGCGTCGATCTGCCGGTCGCAAGTGCCCAGCTCAAGAGTGCGCTTGTGCTGGCGGGACTGCAGGCGCAGGGCGCGACCGAGATCACCGAGCCGGGGTTGTCGCGCGACCATACCGAGCGGATGCTGCGCCACCTGGGCGCGCCGATAACCGCCTTCCCGGCACAGCGCCTGGTGCGCGTGGATCCGACCGGATGGAACGGGCGCCTGCGCGCTCAGCCGATGCTGGTCCCGGGAGATTTCTCGTCGGCAACCTTCCTGATGGTCGCGGCGCTCCTGGTGCCGGGCAGCGATGTCACCATCGAGAACGTCGGCCTGAACCCGACCCGCACCGGAGCTCTCGACGTGCTGCGGGCGATGGGCGCTGACATCGAGATCGTGGCAACCGGCGACACCATGGGCGAGCCGGTCGGGCGCGTGCGTGTGCGCGCCACCCGCCTGCGTGCCACCGACGTGTCGGGTGAGCTGGCGCTGCGGGCGATCGACGAGATCCCGGTGCTGGCGGTGGCAGCAGCGATGGCCGACGGGCGCTCGCGCTTTTCCGACCTGAAGGAACTGCGGATCAAGGAGTCCGATCGCATCGCGTCCATCGCGCGCGAGCTTGGCCGCGCAGGTGTTGCCGTGACCGCGGAGCCCGAGGGCTTCGTGATCGACGGGCGCCGGGATCGACCGCCGCAAGGTGGGCGCGTGCAGCCCGATCACGACCACCGCATCGCCATGGCGGGAGCCATCCTGGGACTGGTCGCCGACGGTGACACCGAGACGTCCGAGGACGACATCGTGACGTCGTTCCCGGCGTTCGCCGCCACCCTGCGGGCACTGGGCGCGGCGGTGGCGTCGCAGGCCGGCTGACCCACGCTCCAGGACCGCTGTAACAGATCCGCGACGACGGAGGCAGAGGCGGCGCTACCGGGTCCCGTTGGGGCCCACGAGGTGGCACCCGCACGCCGTTCCTCACTCAGGCTTGGTGTCTTTGTCTTTGCCTTTGACCTTGGGGTCGCCGATGCCGATGCCCTTGCCGTTCGTCCTGGTCATCACCTCGTCCCAGCCGTGACCGCGCGTGCCCGTGTACTTGTAGCGATCGAACACCTCACCCTTGCCCAGGATGCGTGGGTCCTCGTGCTCAAGCAGCGTCTTCTTCAGCTCGGCCCAAAGGTCCGCTTTCACCTTGGCGTGCTTGGGATCGGCAGCGAGGTTCTTCAGGCACGCGGGGTCGGTCTTGATCCGGTAGAGCTCGTCCGCGGGCCGCTTGCCCATCGCAAGGTTCCAATATTTGTCCTGACCGTTGTCCTTCTGCTTCAGGATCAGGGACTTCGTGGGCGAGTCGTCTATGTTGGTGTAGCCGGTCTCGGGGTTCCCGGCCGGCCAGCGGTCGGGCTCGAAGTTGTGGACGAACAGGAATTCGTGCGTGCGGATGGCGCGCGCCGGATAGCCCACGTCCTGCGGCCGTCCGATATCGTGGCGCTCCTTGCCGGTGAAGGTCCGGTCGCGCTTCGGATCAACCTGCCCGGACTTTGTCGAGGTGAGCACGTTCAGGAAGCTCTTGCCGGACATCTCGCGCAGCGGTGTCACGCCGGCGGCTTCGAGGAAGGTCGGCGCGAAGTCGGCGAAGTTGATGAAGTCGTCTACGCTCCGGTGCCGCTTGACAACCGAGCCCCAGCGAATCGCCAGCGGCAGGTGCACGTCCTGCTCGTAGATCTGGCCCTTGACGCGCGGGAAGGGCATCCCGTTGTCGCCCGTCACCACGACTATTGTGTTGTCGAGCTCGCCCGCCAGCTCCAGCGCCGCCAGCATCTGGCCGAGGTGGCTGTCGAACCATTCGATCTCGAGGGCATAGTCGAGCAGATCCGAGCGCACGATCGGATCGTCGGGAAGGTAGGCGGGCACGGTGACGCCGTTGGCTTTCTTGCCGGCGCGGATTCCCGAACCCTCGTTGTAGCCGCGGTGGGCCTCGTGGCCGCCGTACCAGAAGGCGAACGGAGCGCCCGGCTTCCGCTTGGCGAGAAAATCCTTGAAGTTCGCCGCGTAGTCCACGGCCGAGATACCCGGCCTCGGCGGCTTCAGCTTCACCTGGTTGTACTCGGCGCCCGCTGGGTTGCGCTTCCAGCCGCCGGCCTTGAAGTCACCGGGAGACCAGGGCTTGCCGGTGAACGCGACGTCGTAGCCGGCGGCCTCAAGCAGGTCGGGGTAGACCTTGAACTTCGACGGGAAGATACCAAAGTGGTTCGTGGCCTCCTCAAGTTGCCAGCTGTAGCGCCCTGTCAAGATCGACGCCCGCGAGGGCGAGCACTTAGGGTTCGAGGTGAAGGCGTTATGAAAGAGGATGCCGTCCTTGGCCACCCGGTCGAAGTTGGGCGTCGTCACCCACTTGGTCCCGTAGGCGCCGAAGTGGGGCCAGGAGACATCGTCAGCAATCGCGAACAGGATGTTCGGCCGCTTGGTCGGGGCCGGTGCCGCGGCTACCTGTGCGGCAAGGAGCAGAGCCATTGTGATCATGCGGCGAAGATTGCATCTTCCGACCCCTTTTGACAGCCGGGACCTCAAGACAACCACGGCGATCGGCGGTCGCCGGTGCATGAGATCACTGTCTGCTGGTCCTACCAGCGCAACGCGAGTGCGATGGCGGGCGTCGGCTTGCCTCGGTCGAACAACACGTAGAGCGCTCCCACCGACACCGCCACGCCCGCGCCCATGAGACCACCGGCCAGGGCGGGCGATCCTTTGCCATGATCGCCGGTTTGCGCGAGCCACACGCTGCCGGCCACCACCGCAGCCAAGCTAGCGGCCAGCACCACGATCGGGGTGACGCGGGTCGCCCGCGGCGGCGGCGGCGGCGGCGGCAATGGCAATGGCGGCGGCTCGAGCGGTGGCTTGATCGCGTCGGCCACTCGGATCATCACCTCGCGCGCCTCGGCCACGGTGCACACGTCGCAAAACCGCGACTGGGCCGAGACCGGTAGAGCGGCGGGCGCGGTGCCCTCGGTGCTGAACACGCGCGCCGCAATCTTGTAGTTGCTGCCCGCGACACTGATCTTCACCCGCAGCACGAAGCGCACATCAAGCACCTGGCCGACAGTCTTGAGACACGGTGAGGTGTCGCATTTTTGCAGCTCTGGCTTTTCCGCCAGCCGTTTGGCCACGTCGACCGAGTCGAGCACCCGGATCCCCGATCGGGCCAGGCCCAGCACGAAGCCGTCCTGTAGCTGCATCGACAGCGCGCTCGAGCTCTCCTCGCCCTCGACGGCGAACTCGGTCACGGCGGCGGCGGCCCGCGACGCACCGGTGTTGGCCGCGCCCGCAGGCGCAGCGATCCGGGCAGCCGAGACGGGCTGCGGCCCAGCCGGCATCCTTGCGGGGGGCGCGGCAGGCGCAGGGGCTGGCGGTGCCACCCTGGTTTGCGCCAGGGCTCGCCCCGCGAGCAGCGACAGGCAGATGAAGACGGCGGCGGGCGGGATTGTCGGCCTCATTGACACGCGAGCGCGGGATTGTCGCACATCCTCGGCAGTCCGTGCGGCGCCAGGCCGAAGCATGCGTGGGTTTGGTCCGCGCCCGACAACCGGACACAGCGGGCGGCGGCATGGCACTGATCGGGCGCCGCGGCGGCAGCGCAGCTGAAGATCAGGCGCGCAGGCTGCCGGTCGTAGTCAAGTTCGACCCGCGTCGCACGCAGGGCCGCCGCGCCCAGCAGGCCATCGACCTCAGGTCCCTCGGGGCGCACGTCGGCGCGAATACCACGCAGCAGGGGCTCGGTGTCCGCGATGATGGCCACGTCGAGATCCGCGCCCACCTCGACGTAGGCGGCGCTGTTCTGGGCCAAGCTGCGGGCGCGCGGATCGAGATCGCAGGGCAGAGCGCAGGCAGCGCGGGCCGGACTGTTGGCTTGACGAAAAGCCACCTGTTCCAGCCGACGTGCCCGCGCCAGCTCGACGCACGGACCAGGATTGGCCGACGAGGGCGCCTCCTGATCGACCAGGGCCAGGCGTGGCAGCTTGGTCCAGCGGGCCTTGATCGGACCCTCGCTGGTTGCCACATGCAGCGGGCCTGGCACTGGCTCCGGCGGTGGTGGATCGACGCGAGCGACGACGCGACTCCACGCCGCCTCGCCCAGCACCACGGGGCCCACGCCCGTGGCAAGCAGCAGCGACAGATCGACGCCGGTCGAGCGCCCGCGTTCGTCACCGGGGCAGCAGGTTTCCGGCAGCGGATCTTCACGGTGAAACGCTGATGGGGCCGCGCACGAGCGCAGCACCAGTCGTGACGGCGGGTAGCGCAGCGGCGCTCGTTGGCCGAGCGAGTCGGCCGGGCGTAGCACGTTCAGCTCGCCGCCGCCGTGCCGATCCGTGTGCAGCACCGCGTACGAAGCCGCCGAAAGGAAGGTATCCGACGCTGGCTCTCGATCCCAGATGGTTATCTGGGGCGACGGCCCGTCGAAGGCCAACTCTACCGAGAGCCCGATCAGGACATCGCCGCCCAAGACGGCGCCGGCCGCCAGCGATAGCGCGCTGGTCCCGAAGCGGCCGAGAGATGTGGTGACAGTGTCGACGCGCCGGATGACGGCCCGTACCGGCGCGGTGGCTCCCGGTCCCGGAGCCCCGCGCAGCCGCAGCGTGCGGCGGACGACAAAGGGCGCAGCCGCAGCGTTGGTGGCTTGCCACAACGTGATGGGCGCGCCGGTGTCGAGCACCGCCGCCAACGGTGCCGCCGCGGAATCATCCGACAACGCGACCGTCAGCTCGCCGCCCGGCCCGCGCACGAGGTCGATGGGGCGGCCATCAGTGGTGCAGCATGGCTCCGAGCAAGAGCCGGCAAGTACCAGGCTCGCGGCCGGCGCACAAAGCAGCCAGAACTTCGGCAGCCGCATTCCTGGTCGATTCCTCGCTCAGGTCTTCTCTTCGAGCTTTTTCTTCATCCGCTTGAGGAGCCCGTCAAAGGACTCCTTGGTGATGATCTTGTTGAACTCGGCGCGGTAGGTCTCAAGCAGGCTCTGTTCGTCCGTGACCACGTCGAACACCAGCCACCGGCCCTTCCACAGCAGCTTGTACTCGAGCGCGACGCTTACCTTCTTGCCCTTGGCCGTGGTCTCGAGCGTGGCGGTCACCGCCGCCTCGCTGCCGGTAACAGTCTCCTTGTCGAACTTTACGTCGTAGTCGGGCTGCCCATACACCTGCTTGACGTAGCTGCGCTCGACCAGATCGCGCAGCGTCGCGACGAAGTCTGCGCGTTGCTTGACGGCCAGGCCGTCCCAGTGCCGCGCCAAAGCGCGATGCGCGAGTTCCTCGAAGTCCAGGAAGCCGCCGACGATCTTGCGTAGTTCGGCGTTCCTGACCTCCGCCTCGGGCGACCAGTTGGGCCGCTGCCGCGCGAGTACCTTGCGAAGCGAGGCGTTGTTCTTCTTGAGGTCGGCCGTGGGACTGGCATCGGCCGGAGGGGTGGCCGGACCGGAGGGTGGCGCGGCCTCGCCTGGCGGGCCGGAGTCAGGTTTGGTGGCAGGCGTCACCTTTTTGCCGCTGGCCTTGGTCGCCTTGCCGGACTTGGCCGGCGCCACAACCGGCGATGGCTTCGTGGCAGCAACAGCGGCGGCGGCGGCTTTCGGGAGGGTGTCGATGGTGACCAGCAGGCCGGTCACGATCGACAAACACATCGGCAAACCCAGTGACAGGCGGCTTCTCATGACCCGCACCTCTATACTGTGGACGCGCGCGGGAGGGAAGTTATGCGGGGCCCGAGCGCCGTGTTACGGTGGCGCTCCGTCATGGTCCCGCCGATCGATCCGAAAGGGTGGCTGTCGCAGGCGACCTCGGACTTCCGGGAGGCCTTCGCAAGCAAGCGTCGCGTGCTGTCGTTCGGCGAGTATTTCGCCCTGTTCGTGCAGGACACCGCACAGCAGGTACGCTCGGCCGCGCAGTACCTGAAGGCCGCGATCGACCACTACGGCACCGAGTCCATCAAGACGCCGCGCGGGGATTTGGTCCGCTGGAAGTTGTTCGACTGTCCGTGGGACGACGGCAAGGACAGCCTGCGCGGCCAGGAAGAAGTGCAGGGCGCGATCTTTCGCCTGGTGTCCAATTTCGCGCGGGAAGGACGCACCAACCGCCTGATCCTGCTGCACGGCCCCAACGGCAGCGCGAAGAGCACCCTGGTCGGCTGCCTGCAGCGCGGGCTCGAGCACTACTCAAGTCTGGATGAGGGCGCGCTTTACAAGTTCAACTGGATCTTTCCCTCGCAGAAGATTGCCAAGGGTGGCATCGGCTTCGGCGGCGTGTCGGGCGCCGACGGGGCCGGCGGACCCGAGAGCTACGCGTTTCTCGAGGACGAATTCATAGAATCGAAGATCGTCGACGAGTTGCGCGACCATCCCATCTTGCTGTTGCCGCGAGGCCAGCGGGTGGAGCTTATCAATGAACGCCTCGGCGAGCAGATCCGCACCGGGTACCGGCCGGCGCATCAGCTGGTGGCAGGCGACCTGTCGCACCGCAACCGCCAGATCTTCGAAGCGTTGCTGGCGTCGTACCATGGCGATCTGGCGAAGGTCCTGCGGCACATTCAGGTCGAGCGCTTCTTCGTCTCGCGACGCTACCGGCAGGCCACCGCCACGGTCGAGCCCCAACTGGCAGTGGACGCGCACGCGCGGCAGCTGACCTCGGACCGATCGCTGTCGTCGTTACCGCCGGCGCTGCAGTCGTTGACGCTGTACGAGTTCCAAGGTGAGCTGGTTGACGGCAACCGCGGCCTGATTGACTTCGCGGATCTGCTGAAGCGCCCGCTTGAAGCGTTCAAATACCTGCTTGGCACGGTCGAGCAGGGTCACATCTCGCTGGACGTCGCCAGCTTGGATCTCGACACGGTGTTCCTGGCGTCCTCGAATGAGGGCTACCTGGCGGCGTTCAAGGAGATCCCCGAGTTCCAGTCGTTCAAGGGGCGCATCGAGCTGGTGCGCGCGCCGTATCTGCTCGACTACCGCATCGAGCAGCAGATCTACGAGTCACAGATCCGGTCGGTCAGCGGGCCCGAGGCGGACAAGCACATCGCTCCTCACGTCGCCTGGGTGGCGGCCTTGTGGGCGGTGCTGACCCGCATGCGCAAGCCGATGCCGGAGAAGTACCCGAAGAATCTGGCCGAACTGGTCGGGCGGCTGGGGCCGATCGACAAGGCGCAGCTGTACGCAGGCGAGGCGCCGTTCGAGGGCTTTTCGGCCGAGCAGAACAAGGATCTGCAGGCGGGCGTCGAGCGCATCGCGCGCGAGTCTGACAGCTATCCCAACTACGAAGGTCGCACCGGAGCGTCCCCGCGCGAGATGAAGCTCTTGCTCATGAACGCGGCGCAGAGCCCCAAGTTCAAGTGCCTGTCGCCGTTCGCGGTGTTGGAGGAACTGGAGGAGTTCGTACGTGCTGTGAGCATTTACGACTTCCTCAAGCAGGAACCGCTATCAGGCGGTTACCACGAGAATCGCAAGTTCATCTTCCAGGTGCGTGATCGCCTGATTGATCGCATCGACGACGAGGTGCGCTCGTCCATGGGCCTGGTCGACGAGCGCCGCTATCTGGAGCAGTTCGAACGCTACGTCACCCATGTCTCGTACTGGACCAGGAAGGAGAAGGTGCCCAACCCGATCACCAGGCGCGACGAGGACCCCGACGAAGATCTGATGGGCGAGGTGGAACGCGTGCTGGAGGTGTCGAGTCCTGGACGGCGCGAGGAATTCCGTCGTGAGGTGATAAGCAAGATCGGCGCATGGTCGATCGACCATCCCGGACGGCGCCCCGACTACGAGCAGATCTTCCCGCGGCCCATCGCCGACCTGCGCGAGGCTTTCTTCGGCGAGCGCAGGAAACAGGTGCGCAAGATCAACGAGGACGTATTGGTGTACCTGGTCGATGGCGCCGGCGGCATGCAGCCCGAAGCGACCGCTGCCGCGAAAAAGACCATCGACAACCTGAAGTCGCGCTTCAGCTATTGCGATCACTGCGCCCAGGACGCGATCCTGGCGCTGGTGCGCAAGCGCTACTCGTAGCGGCGTTCAAGTAGCGCCTGCGCGCGTGCCAGAACGGCGTTCGGGTTCATGACGTGGGCGTAGACATAGAGCGCGCCGGGGACGGTGTCGGGGAGCGCGGCCTCGCTCACTCGCAGATGCTTGGAGACTGCGAAAACGACGGGCACGGGCAGGCCGGCCAGGGCCAGCTCGACTCGCTTCCAGACGGCGTCGCGCGACCAGAAGCCCAGGACCTCGACGTGAACCGTGCGCCCGCTGGGACGGTGGCGCAGATCGAGATCGGGAACGCACACGCCGAGACCGGGGAGCGACACCAGCGTGTTTGACGGGGTGGCATCCCAAGGGACGGTCTTGCCGAGGGCGCGCAGAGCGTCGAGCAAGGTGGCCACCTCGTCAGGCAGACGGGCCGGTACGCCTGGACTCCCTTCGGGACCGTTGGCAGCGGTGCCTGCGAGTGCAAAGCGGAGGGGCACGCGCGCCTGGCCCCAGCGCAGGTCCGCGTCCAGCGTGAAGGCGCCGCAGGCCCGAAGCGCGGGCAGCACCAGCGCCAGTTGCAGGCCGTACCGGGTGATTGACTCGAACATCGAAAACGGTCCGTCAATGTCGATGGAGTAGCCGCCTGGGCGATGCTTCTCGGCCGGCAGCGGCACGATGACGTGCAACAGCCGCAAGAATTTCAGCTTGCGGAAAAGCGCGCGGAAGGCCGCGGGATCGGCGCCACGTACGGTGGCGCGGACCCGCGTGGCGCGCAGAAGCACAGCCTGGGTCTGTCCCTCCGCATAGCTGTTCACCAGCACGTGTGGGCCGGGCAGATCGACCTGGCGCAACACGTGCGCATCGGGCAGATCGGCAAAGAGAGTGCGCTCGACACCGTCGGGATCGAGGCCGTGCGCTGCGCCGGCTTCGGCGATGACGGCGGCGCGATCGAAGTCGGCCCGTGGCGCAAGGGCGCGCCGCGCGGACGCTGCGCGCGCAAACAGATCGCGGCGCAACTCGGCAGGATCAGCGCCGGTGGTCTCCTCGAACACGCAGTGGTCGATCACCAGCTTGAGCAGCCCGGTCGCGAGTTTCTTCTCGCGCGCCGCGTGCGGCACCGCCCGGCAGGTTTCCAGAAAAGCACCGCGCTCCTGCCCGATGTGGGCGCGCGCGATGTCCAGGTACGCCGCCGCAAGCACCAAGACGCGCTCGGGCTCGATCCCGCCCAATGGCACGATGGACAGCAAATCGCCGCGGCGACGTACGTGGACCAGATCGGCGGTCAGCATGGCTCAACGGTAGGCGACGTGGTCCCGGCGCCGTTGGCTGGTGTATTCCTCGCCGGTGGTGCCGGTGACCAGCTCGTACAGCAGCGCGCGCTTGTCCAAACGCGGCCGCAGGATGCGCCCCAGACGCTGCACATGCTCGCGCACCGAGCCGCTGCCCGACATGACGATGGCGACATTGGCCTCGGGAATGTCGACGCCCTCGTTGAGAACCTTCGAAGTCGCAATGGCGCCGTAGCGCCCCGACGCAAGTCCGGCCAGGATCTCGCTGCGCTCGCGCACCTTGGTCCGGTGGGTGATCGCGGGCAGCAGAAAACGCCGCGACACCTGATAGACCGTGGCGTTGTCCTGGGTGAAAAGGATGACCCGGTCGTCGCGGTGCAGATGCAGCAGACGCTCGACGTACGCCAGCTTGGCCGGTGCGGTGAAGGCGATGGCCTTTTGCCGGCGGTAGGCAGCCATCGCGCGGTGACCGTCCTCCCCGCGCGACGCCCGGATGATGAAGTCGGACCAGCCCGACGGCCGCGCGAACGAGATGCCGTGCTTGGCCACGAACTCCTTGTAGATGGCACGCTCGCGCTCGTATTCCTCGCGCTCGGCCGGTTGCAGCTCGACCGTCACGCGCACGGTCTCGTAAGACGCGAGGTACGTGCCCTCAAGATCGACGATGTCCTTTCGGTAGACGATGGGGCCGAGCAGACTACCGAGATCGCTGTCGCGACCGTCGCCGCGCTCGGGCGTGGCGGTCAGGCCGAGGCGGAAAGGCGCCAGGCACAGCCGCGCCCCGAGCGCGTAGCTTGCGCCAGGTAGATGGTGGCACTCGTCGAACACCACCAGGCCGAAGCGCGCGCCCAGATGCTCCATGTGCAGGTAGGCCGAGTCATAGGTGGTGACGGTGAGGGGGCGTATGTCGTGCTCGCCACCACCCAGGAGGCCGATGGCACCACCGAACGTCGCGCCCAGGCCGTCGTACCACTGCCGCACCAGATCCAGTGTCGGCGTGACCACCAGGGTGCTGCGTCGGCGATCGTCGATGGCCATGTGAGCGACCAGGGTCTTGCCCGCGCCCGTTGGCAGCACCACGACGCCGCGATGGCCCGCGCGCTTCCAGGCGGCCAGGGCCTCGCTCTGGTAGGGGCGCGGCTCGCGGCGTACCAATGCGCCGCCCGCCAGCTCCTGGTAGCCGCGCGCCTGATCGTCGAAGCTGAGCTTGGCGCGCGTGAGCGCCCGGACCACGTCGGCGTACGCAGCCGCCGGGGCGCGGTGGCACGCCGCACGCGCATCCCACAGGCAACTCGCAGGCAGCCCGGCCGAGGCAGCGGGAAGCCCGGCTACCTCGATGGTGCCCGAACGGAAGCGCAGTTCGATGCCCAAGCCAGGGCGGTTCTATCAGACGCTGCACCGAAGGACCCGGCCGGAACGTTGTACTGGCAGGCCAGCACCCCAGCGCAGGTGCCGGTCGAGCCGGCTGAGCCGCAGTAGCGCTGGCAGGAAGACAACGCGGCCAAGGCCGAGCGGCAGGTGAGAAATGGGCGGCCGCGCTGTTGCTGGCGGGGCGAGTCGGCGAGCTGTGGGACGGTATCGTTACCAGAGTGCCGGAGAAAGACACATGGGGGCGCATCTTCTGCTGGCGAGGGCGTCCGGGTGCAGTTGGTCCCCGCCGATGTCGAGCGGGGTTTCATCGCCTCGCGAGTCCCGCAACGACAAGCGATCCTGCCCGATGACCCGAGGTGGGTCACTCGCTTGCGCTGTCATTGCCCGGTCATCGGTGGGTACCTCTTCATCATGAAGTCAGGGTACCCCTGCCACGAAGGCCCGAAGGCCAGCGTCCCTTTGGGGGGCGTTCGTCGTCGGGCGGCGGGTAGAGAGCGCAGGGTCGGAAGGATTCCGAGGTTAGACGCCAGCGATTTGGGGGATCGGGACATGATGGTTATATAATAGGACCATGAAGGACATCAACGTGAGCGAGCTCAAGGCGCATCTGAGCAAGTATCTAAGGATGGCTTCAAGGGGCGTGCGCATAGTCGTGAGCGACCGTGACGACCCCATCGCGCTCATCGGTCCTCCGCGTGTCGAGGCCGCCTCATGGCGGGACCGGATGGCAAGCGACGGGCGCCTTCGCCTCGGCAGCCAAGCCTGGAGCACTCTGGTGATCTCGAAGTTATCGAAAGATGTCGATATCCAGGCATCCCTACAGGCCGTACGCGAGGATCCGAGTGAAGTACGTCGACGCTAGCGCCATCCTTCGGCTCCTATTTTCTGAACCGGGGATCACGATCGCGTTCGAGGCGGACGACCGCGTGGTGTCGTCGCAGCTGCTCGAGGTGGAGGCGTTTCGCGCCGTCGATCGCGAGCGACTGGTCGGCAATCTCGATGACCGGGAGACTGCCATCAAGCGCAAGGAGCTGACTTCACTCATCGCCATGCTTGATCTCCTGCCGATCGACGGAGCGGTTATTGACAGGGCGAAGGCCTCGTTCGCGGTGAACGTGCGTGCGCTTGATGCGCTCCACGTTGCGAGCGCCGAGGTTCTGCTGGCCGAAGCCGACGGCGAGTCCCTGGAATTTTGGACGCACGACGGCCGACAGGCGACCGCAGCCCTGTCGCGTGGGTTGACGGTTCGCGGAGTCTAGTGTCTTACAAATCGCCAGTCCTGATCTAACCGCCGGGCGGCTGCAAACCGAAACTGACCAAGAAAATACTGGCGGTGATGGGCCTGTCCACCGAAGGCCGCGTGCGCGCGTTCACCACCGGCGGCGGCCGGTGGTGGTGGGATGGATGGCGCAGAGAGCGGCTGTCCAAACCATCGGCAAATTCGTGCCAAGCGGGCGGAGCCACATCCGGGGGGCCTGATTTCAACCGAAAACGCGCCGGCGGCGTTTTCGGGGATGATCTGACGCCGATGACCGCCAAGTTACAGAAGAGGCGTCTCGGACATTCCCGGAGCGATAGGCGCTGGGCCGAAAAGTGGCCTTGAATTCACCACCCCCCCTGACGCGTGCCCGGAAGCTTGTTACGGTGGCCAGTCGGAAACCCGCCCGCGCCGATGATCCCCGACAAGTACATCTTTCAGGACGTCGCGGTCGAGCCCGAGTTGCGGCGGTTGCGCGCCATCGAGGCGGTGTTCGATCCAGGTACCCAGCGGCAGTTGCTGACGACGGGGGAGTGGCTGGGGAGGCACTGTTTGGAAGTGGGCGCGGGCGCGGGTTCGATTGCCGCGTGGATGCGGGCTCAGGTGGGCGCAACCGGACGAGTTGTCGCGGTGGACACCAACGTCGGTTTTCTCGATCCGTTGCGACCTACAGTCGAAGTCGTTCACGGAGACGTGCGCCAGGTTGATCTCGCAGCGGAGCGGTTCGATGTGGCGCACGTTCGTTACGTTCTCATCCACAACGGCGATCCGGCAGGCGTTCTGCATCCGGTGATTCGCTCGCTCAAGCCCGGCGGCTGGTTGCTGGTCGAGGAGCCCGATTTCAGCGTCGCGCACGCGCTGGCTGGGCCCGACGCGACGACGCGCGCCTTTGAACGCGTGAATGGCGCCATCCAGGCCATGTTCTCGGGTCGTGGCCTGGACCCCGCCCTCGGTCGACGGGTGCCGTCACTTTTTCGGCAAGCAGGCCTCGAACTGGTCGCCGTCGAGTCCGATGCCGCCGTCGAGCGCGGCGGCTCGCCCCTGGCTCAGATGATGGGCCTGTCAGCGTCGCAGCTGGGCGACAAGTACGTCGCCACTCGCCAGGCATCGCCGGAGGACGTGGTCGGCTACCAGGATTTTGCGGCCGATCCCTCGTGCTGGGGGATCTTCTACGCCACCGTGCGTACGCTTGCGCGACGCCCCGCGCTCGCCCCGTGAAGTTCGCCCCCGCCGTTATTTTACCGGCCGGCCGCCGTCGCGGGCTACGAAGCCACCTTGGCCAATCGTGATATGCGCTGCTTCCTGCCCCTACGGCCGCGGCCGGCACGAGTAAACGAAGGAACCGGCCGGAACGTTGTACTGGCAGAACAGCACCCCGGCGCAGGTGCCAGCCGAGCCGGCTGAGCCGCAGCAGCGCTGGCCCTCGTTGCCGCACTTGGTGCACATGCCCGACAAACAGCTCGTACCGCTCTGCGAGCAGTAGACGCTGCCGCAGCAAGGCTGATTCTCGCCGCCACAGGTGCCGCAGCTTCCGGTCGCGCCGCACGTGGCAGAGACGACCGAGCATGTCGCTCCGGGCGCCACGCAGTTGGCCTGGGTCGAGTAGTTCACGCAGCAGGCGCCGCCGTCGCACAGGTTGCCCGGGCAGCAGACGTTGCCCGCGGTGCCGCAGGTCCTGCAACGGCCGGCCAGGCACTGGGTTCCGGCGTCCGTACACGACGCAGCCGTGGCGCAGCACGGGCCATTGAGGACCCCACACTTCTGGCAGATGTTGCCAAATAGACCGCTTGGCGGCGGGGCGCAGGTCAACGTCGTATCCGTGCAGCGCTGCCCCGTGCAGCACGGCTGGCCAGCTCCCCCGCACTTGGCGCAGACCGATGAAAAACCGGAGTTCTGGGCGCACGTAGTGGTCGGATCTGTGCAGGGCAGCGCGGCATTGGGGCAGCACGGTTCGCCCGGACCGCCGCATTTCGAACATCGAGGGCCGCCCGCCAGCAACAGGCATGAGGTACCGGCCTCGGTGCACAAGCCGTTGTTGCAGCACGGATCGCCCGACTTGCCACACGCCACGCAACGATCGTCGACGCCGCGCCCAGTGCCGTTGCACGCCGTGGTCGGATCGGTGCAGACCTGCGCTGGCACAAACGCCGGACAGCAGCGCTCGTTGGCGGCGCCGCAGGCACAGCGTCCGCCCGTACACATGCCGACCGAGGCACCGTTGGCGGTGCACACGCCGCCGGCGGGGATGCACTGGTTGGCAAGACAGCAGCCGCCGCCGTTGCACGTGCTGCCTGGGCAGCAGGGGCCGCCGGCCTCGCCGCAACGAATGCAGACGCCACCGCCACCTAACGAGTTGCACACCGTCCCTGTTCCGCACGGTGTGGCGGGGCCGGTGCAGCAGGGCTCGCCGGGGCCGCCGCACGAGGTACACACGGGGCCCCCGGGGCCCCCGCCGCCAAAGCCGCACAGAGTACCCTCGTAGCAAGTGCTTCCACAGCACGGCTGCCCCTTGCTGCCGCACATCGAGCAACGACCGGCCTGGCACAGACCGCCGGGCGGTGGTGCGCCGCCCATGCCCAGGCCGCACGCAGCGCCGTTGCCGACACAGATGTTGCCGTAACAGCAGCCGCCCTCGCCGCACACACTGTTGGCGCAGCACGGACCTCCTGGCTTGCCACAAGCGCTGCAGACACCGGCGCTACCGCATGAAAGCGCGGGATTCAGGCATGTGTTGCCACCGCTGCCCCCGGCAAGGCAGCAGGGGTTGCCAGCTTCGCCACCGCAGGGCGAGCAAAAGCCGCCGTTGCAGCGCGTCCCCGGCGCGCTGCACTGGGTGGGAATCATGCTCGGTGGCAGCTGGCAGCACGCCTGGCCGAGGCCACCGCAGGCACCACAGGCACCGTTGGTACACAGCCCTGCGATGGGCGCGCAGCTTCCGCCAGAACTGACGCATCGATTGCTGACGCAGCAACCTCCCTGCAGACACGCGTTGCCCACGCAGCAGGCCTGCCCGTTCGCACCACATGCGCCCGCGTCCGGCCCCGGCGGATTCTGGGGCACGTCGACGCCGGGAGGGGCGTCCGGTCCCGCCGGTCCGTCCAGGTTCGCGCCCGGGGTGTCCGTGCCTGGCCTCACATCGACGCCCGGCAACAGTACCGAGCCGTCCGTTCCCGAGCCGCCACGGCCACCGCGAGTCATACCAGCGCCGCCCGCGCCTCCGGTACCGCCGCCCGTCATGCTGGCGTCCGTCTCGGAGCCGAGGCCGCCGTTTCCCGATCCGCAGCCGGCACTCACCATCACAAGCGCAATCCCCACATACAACAAACCACGCATCGTCATCGGTCACCGCCTTCAAGAAGGTTGGTCACGCCCTGAACGGGGTGCAGCATCGCGCAGGCCTGCCGCTGTTACAAGGCCGCTGGTTCGGTTCGAGAATGAGCCACCACGCACCGATCGGTCGGCCGCTTGCCCAGGTCACGGCTTCCCTGTTCGCGCGCCCAACGTCGGAGCTGGCGGCGGCCCTGCGTCGGCTGCCGACGCCAACAGGGCGGCGCCCTCGCGCACCTGGCCCAGGCGCTCGGCCAGGTCGAGCAGGCTGGCGGCGATGTCGCGCGTCGCTGCGGCGTGGCGATCAATGGTTCGAAACGACTCGCGGCCGCGGCGGCGCTCGTCGGCGCTGCTCTGGCCGGCCGGGCTCTCCAGCGCGCGCCGGTAGTCGAGCACCCGCATCATGTGCGCTCGCAGGGCGTCGGTCAGCCGCGCGACCAACTCGCCATCGTCGGGGCCCAGGGCATCCCTCGCCCATTCCCGCCACCCGGCCTCACCCCGCGTCCACAGGCGCAACCCTTCACCGCCCGCCCCGGCGGCCCCAGCGTCCTCGACAATGGCGACGCGCCGGTCGTCGAGCGGGAAATTGCGACCGTAGATGTGGAAGCGGATGCCGTCGCTCGTCAGTTCGGCCGAGACGTGCATGCCGCCGAATTCGAACAGCGGCAGGGTGGCGGAGCCCAGTCGGTCGCGCAGGCGCTTGCGTTCAGCCAGCGCCTGGCTTTGGGCAGCTTCCGCCGTGCCACGGGGCATGCGCCGCTTCTTGACCATGAAGTCGCGCACCTGATCGATACCGACCACGACGTTGAGCGCGCTCGCCTCCTTGTAGCCAGCGTGGTACACGCCGACCAGTTCCAGCTCACCGGTCTTGCACGACAGAGCCAGCACCGGGCTGCCTGAATTGCCCTCCGACAACAGCGCATCGATCACGAAGTCGACGTGATCCCAGCCCTGCTCGTGATCGACGTCGTACGGGTTCACGATCTTCCCGGTGTTGACCGCGTGGATGAGACCGAGCGGGAAGCCGCGTACCTGTACGGCATTGCCCTGGCGCAGGCCGGCGCTCTTGCCGATGCGGTAGGGCAGGGCGGTCAGGGCGCGGTCGGCCTTCAGGATCGCAACGTCGAGCAGGGGATCCACCGCGACGCGCACCAGGGCGATGTGGCCGGGTTCGTACTCGTCATGTTCGTCGTGGACGATGCGCAGGCGATCGTCGACCCGTTTGCAGCCCTCGGCCACGCCGTCGACCTTGTGGGAACCATCGGTAACCTCGGGCCAGGAGGCGACGTGTTCGTTGGTGACCAGGAAAGTGTCGCTCGCCGTGCTCTCGTAGGCGAAGGCCGTGCCGTGCTCGACTGCCTCGACTCGCCGCCGCCGCAACTTGCCGTCGGGCCCGAAGTACGGGCATTCGTAGCGGGCGGTGCTGCGCACCAGATACGTGTATTGCGCGCGCGGGCCTTGTTCGATCTCGCGCAGCTTGATCGACTGCAGCTGCAGGGCGTCGGCATAGTCGCCGTCGCACACCAGCGCCCGATTGCCGGGTAGCGACGGCCGCGCCAACACCAGTCCCGCTACTACCCCGGCTGCCACCAGCAGGCCGGCCGTCGACCAGGCGCGGAGGCTAACCTTCATGGAATCCGAGAACTAGCGTAGCATTCCTCGCGCCGCATGCCCCGTGCCACCGTCAATCAACTTGAGATCATCCGCGCCGCTGTGACCATGGCGTCGAAGCGCAGCTTCGATCACCTGCTGTACATCGGCGACATGCCGCTGCCCGACGAGTCGTTCCGTGGCAAGCCCAAGGCTCGCAAGAAGCTGGCGCAGGCGGTGGTCAGCGAAGCGCAAAGAGCCGTGGTCGCGGCAGCGGAGATCCCGGTGATCGCTCTGCCGCAGTACGATCTCGGCCGGCCCGAGAAGCTGAAGCTCGCCCTGGTCAGTGGCATCGCGCGCGGCCTCTACCATGAAGGCGATGTCGTGGTCGCGCTGCTGTCACGACGGCCCACCAGCCTGCCCGATTCCATCCTGGTGGTCACTGTCGGGCCCGAGGACGAGGATGGTGCCTTCGGCTTCTTGCAGGCCGAGGGCGTGTCGGCTGAGGTCATGGACGCGATCATCGATCTCGCGGTCACCATCGGTGTCGAGGGCTGGGAGGGCAGGCCGGTCGGCGCGCTGTTCGCCGTGGGCGACTCGGCCAAGGTCATGGAGCACTCGCGCCCGCTTTCGATGAATCCGTTTCAGGGTTACTCGGAGGACGAGCGCAATCTGCTGAACCCCGACGTCAAGCATGCCCTGCGCGCCTTCGCGGTGCTGGACGGCGCGTTCGTCCTGCGCGAGGACGGCGTGGTGATGGCCGCCGGCCGCTACCTGAACTTCGACGAGAAAGACGTGCGTGTGCCCCTGGGCCTCGGCGCGCGCCACATGGCGGGCGCGGGCATCACGCGTGACACCGAGGCCGTGGGCATCGTGGTGTCGCAGACCTCGGGTGCGGTGCGGGTGTTTCGCCACGGCCGCGTGGTGCTGGAACTGGCGCCGCGGATTCGCAGAAGCTAGCTGGGGCGGCGCTGGTCGTAGCTATTCGCATGCGACGCGCTCGGGTCAGTCCAGGAGCTGGCGCAGACGCGCTTCCAGATCCGCCTCGGCGACCTCGTACTGCTGGCCGGTGGCGAGTTCCTTGAGCGCGAACTTGCCGCTGTGAAGTTCGTTGTCGCCGACGATGAGTGCGAGCCGTGCCCGCAACTTGTCGGCGCGCTTGAGCTGGCCCTTGAGGCCGGTGTCGCGGTGTTCAAGCTCGACGCGGATACCGGCCTGGCGCAGGCGATGCGCGACAGGCAATGCCCAGGCCTGCGCCGCGGCGCCCATGGTGGCGATGAAGACCGACAGCTGCGGCTCGAAAGCCGCGGCGTCCTCGGTCAGCGCCAGCAAGACACGCTCGATGCCCATGCCGAAGCCGAGTGCCGGTACGTGCGGGCCACCCAGCGATTCAACCAGACGATCGTAGCGGCCACCGCCGCACAGGGTGTTCTGAGCGCCCAGGTTGCCGGCGCGCGCCTTGATCTCGAAGATCGTGCCCGTGTAGTAGTCGAGCCCGCGCACCAGCCGCGGGTCGAGATCGTGTGCAATGCCCAGGCTGCCGAGCAGCTCGCGCACTCGGTCGAAATGCGCCCGCGATGCCGGACCCAGCGTGTCGATCAGCAGGGGGGCGCCGGCGGCCACCGCCTGCACATCCGGGTTCTTCGAATCGAGAATGCGCAGCGGGTTGGTGTCCAGGCGCCGCCGTGAATCGTCGTCCAGGGCGTCGACGTGCCCGGTGAAATAGCCGCGCAGGGTCTCGCGGTAGGCGGCGCGTTCGTCGGGATCGCCCAGGGTGTTGAGTGCGACCTCGAGGTCGCCGGCTTTGAGCCCGAACTCGGTCAGCATCAAAACCAGCATCGCGACCAGTTCGGCATCGATGCTGGGTGTGGCAACTCCGAACACCTCGGCGCCGATCTGGTGGAACTGCCGCAGCCGCCCGCGCTGGGCGCGCTCGTGGCGAAACATGGGGCCCAGGTAGTACCAGCGCGTGACCGGCTCCTGGTTCCACTGCGCGCGCGTGATGTACGTGCGCACCGCCGGTGCCGTGCCCTCGGGCCGCATGGTGACCGAGCTGCCGTCGCGATCGTCAAAGGTGTACATCTGCTTCTCGACCACCTCGGTGGCCTCGCCGACCGAGCGGACGAACAGCGGCGTGTATTCGAGAATCGGCGTGCGCAGCTCGCGGTAGGCGAACGAGTCAAGCACGCTGCGCGCCCGGTCCTCGACGAAATGCCACTTCGACACCTCGGGCGAGAGGATGTCGTTCATACCCTTGACGGTGTCGGGAAGGTCGGCCATCGGTGTCGCGCTATATCACTCTTTTCGCACCACCGCCGCGCCCAGCATCTCGATCAGGCGTGCAGTCGCGCTTGCCACCGCGGCGGCGTCGCGGCCGTCGAGGGTGATCTTCACCTTGTGGTCGGCAGCGTCGATGCGCGGGTATGAGCCGATGGCCACGCCCGGGAACTCGGCCACCACGGCGTCGAGCGTGTCGGCGATGTTGCCCTCGCCCTCGCGCGAGTACACCGCACGGCCGTGGATGGGGCCGGCGCGGTAAAGCTCGCGCACGCTGTCGAACTTGCGTCGCAAGATGAGTGGTATGCCGGGGAAGACGTAGACGTTAGCAACCGCGATCACGGGCCAGCGGTTGAGGTCGGGCGGCACGCCGTACTCGAGGCGCGCGCCCTCGGGCACCAGGGCCATGCGCAGATCGCGGGCATGGAACTCGCCGCCCAGCGACGCACGCACCAGTTGCTCGAGCTGGGGCCGCAGCACCAGGCGCATGCCGAACGCCGCCGCGACCGCCGGCCAGGTCACGTCGTCGTGGGTGGGGCCGATGCCGCCCGAGGTGAACACCAGATCGAAACGCTGGGAGAAGCGGCGCACCGCCTCGGTGATCTCGGCCTCGATGTCGGGGATGACCTCGATGCGACGGACCTCGACGCCCAGGGCGCGGAGTTCGCGCGCGAGAAAGCCGCTGTTCTCGTCGGCAACCTTACCGGACAGGATCTCCTCGCCAATGACGAGCAGCCCCGCGGTCGGGCCGGTGG
>JANPCZ010000317.1:0-4034 GCA_031431215.1 Myxococcales bacterium | reverse complement strand
GGCGTTGGCAGCCGCCGTGAACGCCCACGTCGACTCGACGCACGCGCCCGGCGAGGTTTGCTTCCATTTGTGCGCACCCAGATCGCAGCGCCCGCCGTCGGCCGTCGAGTTCATTCCGCCGTCGCCGCCGCAGCTCACGGCTGCCACGGCCGCCAGCGTGATCGCCGCAAGTCGCATTCGAAGGCTGGTCATGTGAGGCGAACCTAGCACGCACGGCCAACTCCACTCACGTCCCCACCCTCGCGTTGACATGTGTCAACCGCGGCGACACATTGACACCCATGACAAAGACGCAGGTTTACCTGCCCAAGGAAGACCTCAGCGCCTTGCACGATCTCGCGAAACGGTCGGGGAAGAGCGTCGCTGAACTGATTCGCGAGGCAATCCGGCGCACCTGGGCACCTCCACGCGCGCGCGGCCCGGTGGCGTTGTGGGACGGACCCGTGCGGAGCCATGGTGCGGATCACGACACCATCTACGACAAGCCGTGATCCGAAGGGGCGAGGACATCTTCATCGACACCGGAGCGTTCACAGGCGGAAGCACTGTCGAATCCGCGTGAAGCCCTGGAGCTGTATTTCGAAGATTCACAGGCCGAAAAGCCGCGGGCAACCCCGATCAGCGCGCCCCTCGATATCGCCGCCGCCGCCATCCTGGGCGAGGCAATGGGCAAAAAGCTCGAGTTCGAGTGAGGACGTCGCGCTGATGCTTGAGTGGTTCGACCGCGTCGGCTACACCGCCGACATCGCCGGCAACGAGCGCAAATACGGCATCAAACCTACCCCGCTCGCCGCCTGGGCCGCCAAGACCCTCAAGAGTTCGATGTCCGCGGCGCGGCGTTCCCTCACCACGCCCAGACGTGCATCAAATCGATCTCCAGCGCGTCGAACGGCTCGGCGCGCACCTTGACCGGGCCCGCGACGCTCATCAACACCCGCCACCCTTCGCCACCGCGTGCGATCCATCGCGGCAGTGGAGGGCGACAGGACCTCGCACAGCCAATCGGGGGCAAGCTCGGCGAACGCCACGTCCGGGATCTCCGGCATCCGCTCTCGCGACAAGCCGGCGATGTCGGTCACGAGGATCTGCCCTGCGATGTGCAGCTCGGGCTCGTCGAGGATGACCCAACCGCCCGGCCCGCCGCCACCGCGACGCCCGTACGCGGCGTCGAGGTCACTACCGAGCCTGGTGCTGACCGCCGCGTGCCGGAACGACGGCCGGGGGCTGGCGACAATCTCGCCGTCGAGGATTTCCGGCACAAGATGCTCCGGGACCCTCTTCAGATCCTCGTACGTAGCGGGACCGCGCGCTGGAAGGCCTGCTATGCGGGGAAAACATAGCACCCATGGGTAATTCGACGGACACCTTCGAGGGGACGCGCGCCCGTGACTTGCCGACGCTACGAGGCCCCACCAGCCACGTCGCGCTCGATGGCTGCGATCACCACGCCCACCTTCGCGATCAAAACTGGCAACTTGCTCTTGACCACGTCCCAGATGATCTCGTCGTCGATACCGAAGTACTCATGTGCCAGCACGTCGCGGAGACCAGCCATCCTGCGCCACTCGATGTCGGGCCAGCGATCCCTCACGTCGACCGGCACTGCCTTGGCCGCTTCTCCGAGCACGAAGAGGTTGTAAAGAATCGCCTCGAATGCCTGCCGGTCCCTCGTCAGATCCCCGGCGCTGGACATGCCGGCCGCGTAGTGGGTTACGCGCGCGGCGGCGGCAAGCATGTCGCGGAGCCTGAGGAGCGGGTCACGCGACACGAACAGCTTCTCGTTCGATGCTCGGGCGCAGTTCGGCCCGAAGTGCACGTTCCGTCACGAGGTCGACTCGGCGGCCGAGGACATCTTCCAGGAACACCTTCAAGCCCATGTAACGATCGAAGGTGGCCGGCCCATCGAAGCGGACCAGAAAGTCCACGTCACTGTCCGCCCGCGCCTCGTCCCGCGCAACCGAGCCAAAAAGGGCCAGTGTCTGGACGTCGAATTTCGCGATCTCCGCTGCGCGGCGGCGAATGGCTTCGACTACCTCGGCGCGTCCCATGGCTTTGTGAGGAAAGCATACGCCCAGGGACGTCTTCGGCCAAGGCGCGAACAGCCGGCCAAGTCGCCATCGATGCCCCGACGGAGCCGGACCGATGACCGCCGAGGCAGCCCCATCGCTGCCCGCGGAAGGCGCAGTCCCGGACTGCGTCCCGGCGGCCCCATTGACGCGCTTCCCGGCGATCGGGCGGGTCAGTTGAGCCCGGCCGCGCGTTTCTGCTCGGCCAGCACGGCGCGGAACATCGCTTCCGCCAGGTCGATCTCTTGCTTGCACCCGGCCGGATCGATGAAGGGGTTTGGTCCCTTTCCGATCTTCGGGAACTTCGCGGCGAGGTTGTACATGCTCGGGTGGGAGCCAAGCGGCACGTCGCATTTCAGCGCGCGTGTTGCCTTGAAAGCGCGCTCGTACTCGTCGGCCTGATTGGGAATGTCCGGGTTATTGACCAGCTTGAAGCCAGGATTGGTGCCGAGACTGCCGATCACCATCACACCGTAGCTCGTGCCCCCGTCCAGCGCCTTCAGCGTCCACGTGGTGCAGCCGCGCGTGTGGCCCGGTGTCAGGTGGGCGGTGAGCGTGACACCGCCAAGCGCCACCGTATCGCCGTCGCGCAGGACTTTGTCGATCGGATGCGGCTTCCCGCCCGGCTTCATCGCCTCAAGGGCGGGCACGTCCTCGGCCAGCACCATCACCTGCGCGCCCGTCATCTGCTTCACCATCGCGTCGCCTTCCTGGTGGTCGCCGTGCGCGTGGCTGCCAAGCAGGATCTTCGTGTCGGTGAACTTGAATCCGAGTTGCTCGACCGACTTCTGGATCAGCGGCACGTTGCGTTCGAAGGTGCTGTTGATGAGGATATTTCCCGCGGGCGTCACTATCAGGAACACGGCGAGGCTCTTGGTGCCGACGTAGTAGATATTGCCGATCACACGATGCGGCGGAAAGGCCGTCGTCATGTCGCCGGGCGCCCCGATGTTGCGCCCGAACAGCGACTGTTGCGTGTAGGTCTGGCCGTTCACGGTGACGGAGGGACCCGGCGACTGGTTGCCCCGGCCGGTCGGACCCTGACCGGCGTACGCCGACGCGGCGACGACGCTGACCAGAAATCCGATAGGGACTCGCTTCATTCCGGCCTCCCGTGTGAACCGGCGGAGAGTAGCACGGTGACCTTGCGACTTGGCGACACGGTCAGGCAACGACCCGGTGTTCATGCCGCAGCACGCCCCTGCCCTGGTCGGCCGCGATGCCGTCCGCGCCGGCTATGAACAGGTGTTCGCCACCATAAAGCTCAACATCCGCTTCGAAGTTCACGAGCTCGAAGAGACCGGAGACTGGGCGCGGGCTCGCACCAGTTCCGCCGGCCGCACGCGGATGCGAACGCCCTTGAGGAGATCCTGGGGCTGTACGGCAGCGACCCTGTGTTCATGCCTGCCCCAGCACGTGCCGGCGCTGATCAGTCGGGACGCCGGCAGCGCCGGGTACCAGCGCGCGGCCCCGAGGTGCTCACGCTCGCCGACGTCCCGGCGCCACAAGCCAAGGCGGACGAGGTCACCATTCGTGTGCGCGCCTTCGGGCTCAAATCCGAGATCTATCGCCGAACCTGGTGATCGGCGTGCTCGGCCTCGCGCAGGACAAGCGAGCGCTTCTGGCGGCGACGCTACGTCGCCATCGTCGTAGCGGATGAAACCGCGCAGGTGGCGCGGTTGAAATAGTTGAGGGGACTAAGGTGGTCCCTGGGCCCAGGTGCGTCTGCCGTCGGCTGTGCGGTCCAGAACCAGCCTCGCGAGCGCTGCTTGAGGTCCTGATGCCCGACCCAGAGCTGCCCAAAGCGGCCGGAATCCCCTCACCATCGTCTCGTCGCTCGAATTTCGGTCACCACGACCCTGGTCACCCTAAAAGCGCCATCAGCGTTTTACGAATCACCTGGCACTTCCCTAGCGCGTTTTACGAATCACCTGGCACTTCCCTAGCGGCACTTCCCTAGCGCACTTC
>JANPCZ010000316.1:0-7313 GCA_031431215.1 Myxococcales bacterium | reverse complement strand
TCGCACCGTCGTGCGGCTACCCCTCGCACTCTCAGCCGGCGTTGGCCGTCAAGCCCGCTGACTGGATGCCGGCAATCGCGGCCTTTTCGTCGTTGTCGGACGAGTCGCCGCTGATGCCGACCGCGCCGATGGTGGCCCCCGATTCGTTGACGATCAGCACGCCACCCGGAACCGGGATGAGCGAGCCGCCGATGGCGGCGGTTGCTGCGGCGATGAAGTAGGCCTGGGCTTCAGCACGGGCCATGAGCGCCCGGGACCCCATGCCCAGAGCAAGCGCGCCGTTGGCCTTGCCGAACGCGATCTCGAAGCGCTTGTTCGCCGCACCGTCTTCGCGCTCGAAAGCCGTGACGTGGGCGCCACGGTCAAGCACAACAACGGAGAGCGGCTTCATGCCGTGCGCGCGTCCAGCGGCGCGTGCACCGGCGATGATTGTGCGGGCCAGGTCGAGAGTGAGTTCCATAGTGTTCCTTGTGGGTCGGTTGGGTTACGCGCGTGTGGCTGGGTCGGTCAGAGGTGACAAGCAGCTTTTTCCCCCAGCACCTGGGCGGTCATCGGCGCCAGATGATGCCAGAAAAGCCCGGTCGGCGGCGCGCGCGTTACCTTCGAGTCGGAAAAAGCCGCGCACAAGGCTATCGGCGCCGAGGACCACCCTGAGATCCCGGTGGCGCCGACGCGGGAAAGTAATCGATTTTCCACGGCCATTTCACGCGGTCCACCCGGCGCGGCCATGGTACCCTGAGGCTGTCCCGGGCAGGGGGCTGGTGACGCTGGCCGAGCCTGTGACGTTTTCTTGGTTGCCGTCGCAAGGAGAGCTGCTCAATGCAGGATGTCGCAAGGGGTCCCATGGTCGCCTGGTCGCCTGTCCGGATCGCGGTGGCGGCGCTATCGATCGCCAGTTGCAACAGCGTCGAGAGTGCCGGGACCCCGGCCCCGGTGGGCGGCAAGACGGGTGGCGGAGGCGGCGGGACGGCTGGCGCTCGGCCGGGTGGCGGTGGCGGCGCGGACGGTGGCATGGCGGTGAGCGGCCGCGGTGGCATGGCGATGGGAGGCAGTGGTGGCATGGCGATGGGTGGCAGTGGCGGCATGATCGCGCAGCCCCCCGCGGGCACGCCGCGGATAGCGATCACCGAGATCATGTACCACCCGGTGCTCGAGAACGACGCCCAGGACAACCACGAGTTCATCGAACTCTTCAACACGGGCGACAGCGCGGTCGCGCTCAAGGACTGGAAGCTCTACATCGACAGGAAGATGCGTCTGGTGTTCCCGGCCGACGCCAGCATTGGGCCCAAGAAGTGGCTGGTGGTGGCGAAGCAAAAGGCCAAGCTGCTCGAGGTCAAGAAGTGGGGCCTCGCGGCCGGCGACGTCGTCGGGGACTACGTGGGCGAGCTCGCCAATGGCGGCGGCCAGGTTGCGCTGCTCGACGACAAGGGCGCCACCGTGGACGCGGTCGAATACGATGACCGCGCCCCCTGGCCGATAGGCGCCGACGCGCTAGGCGCAAGCGAGGATTGGCTACCGACGCTGGCGCCGTTCTCGGCCCACCAGTACATGGGCCGATCGATCGAGCGGTGGAGCGTGGCGCTGGCGGGCAATGATCCGCGCAACTGGGAGGCGTCGCCGGTCGATGGAAGCACGCCCGGCAGGGCCAACACTGTGTCGGGCGAACCGCCTGGGATCGTGCTTGCCATCGACGCCGGTCCCGACGGCGCGATGGGCCTCATCAAACCAGCGAACAAGATCGCCCTCACAGTGAAGCTGTCGGAAGGCGCACTTTCGGATCTGGCAATCGAGTACCGCGTCGACACCGCGAAGGGACCGGGCATGGTTCGCAACGCCAAGCTCGACGTCACCGGGTTGATGGGCAAGGCGGTGCTGGATGCGCAAGCCGCCAACAGCGTCGTGCAATACCGGGTCATCGGAAAACGCGGCACTGCAGTGGGGCCGGTATCACCACGCGCCGGCGATCCGTTCGACTTCCACGCGACCTTCGTGAATCCCGACAACCTCCCGGCCACACGGACGTATCAGATCGTGATCGCCCCCAAGGACTGGAACGCGATGTGGACCAACCTGTCGTACATGGGGGTGGTCAATCCCAACGGTGGCCTCAACGGATGCGGGGTCAACCCGACCTGGGATAAGCGGTTGCCGGCGGTGTTCGTGTTCGACGGGAAGGTCTACGACGTGCGGGTGCGCTATCAGGGCAGTCGCTTTCAGCGCAAGAACGGTCTCGACCTCCCCGCCACAGCCATCCCGGCGGGCCTGGGCCCGACCGAGCCCGCGCCGAACGGCAAGGTGTTCAGCTGGCGGGTGTCGTTTCCGCGCTACACCAACTTCGAGGGACGCGGCACGATCAACCTGAACAAGCAGTTCCAGGCGTGCCCAGGTGTGCTCAACGTGCTGGAGGGCAAGCTGTACGCAGAGGCGGGCGTCCCCACCAACAAATTCCGGTTTCTGCGGATGCACGTCAACGGCGGGTACTACGCCTACATGATGGAGGTCGAGAACATCGACGAGGCCTTCGTGCCCAAGTACCTGGAGCCTGGGAGCTCGGCGGTGGGCGACCTGTTCAAGAACGAGGGCGCGCTGGCCGACAATGGACCCTGGGCACGCGGCGATTTCAAGCCCATCGCCAGCCATCCGAAATGTCCCGAGTACAGCGTACTCACGCGCTACCAGACCACCTACGAGCGGCAGACGCACACGTGGAAGGACCTCGGGCCAGCGGGGCACGAGGAATTGATCAAGATGATCGACGAGATGGCCGTGGTGCGGGCCGACATCGGACAGGACGCCAAACCCGAGACGCGCGCATTCTTCGAGAAGTACTTCGACATTCAGAACCTGCTGTCGCACTGGGTGGTGCGCAACTTCGCCGGGGTCTGGGACGACGGGGCCCACAACTATTACTTCTACAAGCGTGCGTCCGACGGAAAGTGGATGATCCTGCCGCAGGATTTCGATCTCGACTTCGGCGGTGATCCGACCGATATGCAATGGGCGGGTTTCGCGCAGGTGCCGTCGCTGAGCATGTTCCACGGCGAGCAAGGCGACGGCAAGATCGCGGGTGGCGTCAACGACATCAAGCCGCAGTTCATCCGCGCATTCCGCGCGGAGTTCGTCGCGCGCGCCGAAGAACTGTTGAAGACCAAGTTCACGGAGGCCGCCGTGAACAAGATGCTGGACGACTCGATGGTGGGCTTCAACGTCGCCGACTGGATGGCCGCACCGGTGCGACGCTGCGATCTCGCCAAGCGCGTGGACATGGCGCGAGACTGGCTCAAGCAGCGCTACGTGTTCTTGCAGGCCGGTATCAAGTAACCGCGCCGGTTCACCTGCGCAGGCGCCTGTCGGGGCTTGTTGCAAGGCCCACTTAGTGGTGCGGCGGCCGGTCACGCCGTCAGATCGGGCAGCGCGCCCTTGACGTCGCCGAAGGTGTCCGAGGCGACGCCCACCGCTTTCATGGCGGCCAGCAACGCGGTTCCCGGGTGGACGCCCTTGGTGGCGATGTGACGGCCGGGTTTCATCCCGCCCGCGCGCCCGGCGACAAGCAAGCACATGTTCTGCACCGAATGGGTCGCGTTGGGCGACGTGGCGTCGTTCAGTTGCACACCATGTCCCGCCTCCGGCATGAATACGATCGCGCTATTGTCCAGCACGGTGCCAGCGCCCTCGACGGCGCCTTTCAGCTTGGCGACCAGGCGCGCGTAAAACCCGATGTGCCAGGACAGCATCAGGCTAACCGGGAACTGTCCACGCGTCGTCGGATCGCCGTTGTGGCCAACCTCGTGCAGGTCGGCGCGGATCGGAGTCCCGAGCGCTTGCGAGATCGGGTAGGCGTTCATGTGCGATTGAAACACGGTGATTTGCAAAGTCGCGACCCGGGTGAGATCGCACACGAACGCCATGGCAATGAGATCGACGAGGACTTCCGAGCGCTTGGCTTCGTCGCTGTACCCGGTGTTGGTCTCCAGGGCGGTGCCGCCGGAACCTGCATTGTTTCCGCCGGTGGTGAAGGCGCCGCCAGGATCCATCGGTTTCGTACAGGTAGCGGTCTGATTGGTCGCCATCGCGCTCACGCGGCCTTGTAGATCATTTATCTGATCGAAGTAGCCTTCGAGCCGCAGCCGATCGGCCTTTCCGACCTTGTTGAGCAGCGCCATCCGTCGATCGCGGACCAGGTTGAGCACCGCCAGCTCGGCGCGCCTGTCGAAATCCGCAAGCTGCGTGGCGGCCCCCGCCGCGGGTTTGAAGTTGCCGAACAACGAATTGAACACCGTCTGCGGATTGGTCTGCGATTCGATCGGCTTGTTGGCCGCCGTGTACGAAATATACTGGCGGCCCGAATAGCTGCTGCCGGCCAGATACCAGGACGGCTGCGCGCGCACGACCAGAGAGTTGCCCTTGTTCGCCGGCAGCGCCGCGACAATCTGGTCGGATGTCGGCCCTCCAGCCGTGAAGTTGGACGTCGTGGAACGCACACCGGACAGCAACGGGCTGGCGCCGCCGCCGTGAAAATCACGGAAGGCCCCCCCCGGTGGCACCATCGCTCCGTCGGCGGAGGTAGTGTTGAAGGGGATGTTCATGCCCGAAACGATATTGAAGTCGTCCTGGAGGGCGGCGAGCGGTTTGAGGGGCGTCGTCAGGGCGTAGCCCGCGCCGACCTTCGCCGGTACGATGAAGTGGCCGGCCTCGGTCTTACGAATACCGCCCACCTGGGACATGTCTTCGGCCCAACTGTCGCCGCCCAGCGCTTGCCCGGCGAAAACGATCCCGTAGCGCTTCGCGATGGCGCCACCCTGGGCCAGGGCTTCGCCCTTGTTATCGAGCATGGCATCGAGCAGCGGCAACCCGACGGTCACGCCGCCGATGCCGCGCAGGACGGTTCGTCGATTCAACCGAAATGGTTTCGTACTCACGGCACCTCCGGCAGGGTGCGAAGGCCAAACGACGGATCGGTGACCAATGCGCGCAGCATGGCGACCAGGCGATTGCCACCGGCCGCCATGGATTTGCGGAGCGCATCGACCAGAGTGTCTTCCTGGGCCGCAAGCGTGCGCCCAAGAGCGAACGTCAGATACTGGCGAACCAGGCAATCCTGGATCTCATTCGCGCCCAGCAGCTTTTCGGCGAGTTCCTTCGGCCCACTGAAGGCACCGATGCCCGCGATGTTGCCCTGGCCCGGGATCGCACATTGCAGCTTGCCGTTGTCGGTCTTGCGAACCCTCCCGGACATGTCGTAGTTTTCGAGACCGAAGCCGATAGGATCCATCTGACTGTGGCAGCCGGTACAGCCCGACTGGCCCATGTGCGCCTGGTAACGAGGGATCTTGCAATCCTGGTCCGGATTGCCGGGCGGCTGGTCGACGTTCACGGTCGCAGGCGGAGAGAGGATGATGTTACACATCAACCGGGTCTGCACCAGGATCCCCCGCTGGGTCGGACTGGTGTCGGAAAACTTGCTGAAGGAAGCCAGCACCGTGCCGTGTGACAAGATCCCCGCGCGAGACGACGTGGGCCCGTAGGTGACCCAGCCCGCCCCGCCTGGCGGTGCCGGCAATCCATAGATCGCCGCCAACGCTGTTGTCAGGTAGGTTCGCGGCGACGTGAATACATCGAAGTAAGCCGACGGCGCATCGAAGATGACGGTGTCGAGCAGCTTCGTGGTTTCCGCATTGAACAGCGCCGCGATGTCCGCGGGCTGCGGAATCGCGCGGTAGCCGAGCCAGAGCGAATGGAAGCGCTGCACCTGCGATCGCGCACGCGCGCCACCCTGCATCCGATCGAACGCCGTGCCCCGGCCGGCGGCCGAAACCAGGCCATCCTGATCCGCGACGGTCAGCAAGGCGTCGTCAGGCGTGCTGCCCCACAAGAGATAGGACATGCGTGTGGCGATCTCGAAACTGCCCAGCGCGTACACACCGGCGGTGGCGGTCTGCCGACCGATCTCGACCCGGTTGAAGAATTCCGGATCCTGCAGGAACGCGCGTAGGGCCAGCTCGACGGCGGTGTAGAAGTCGTGCGGTACCGTGGGATTGTTCTCGGTCGCGAACAGTTGCAGCGGCATATAGGCGTCGACTTCCGCGCTGGCGAGCGGACGGCGCAACATGCGGCGCCCCAGCTTCTCGATGGTTTTTCGGAAGCAGGCCGCGTCGCCGGGATCCGTCGGCTGGCACGGAATGAACGCGCCTCGGTTCTTCGTGTCAGCCACCGCCCGCCGCGCGACATCGCGGGCCATCTCTCTCAGGTTGTCGGTGTACGATTTCGATGCCGCCTGCACGGGGTAGTTGTTGTCGTAGGGCTTGAACTCGTCCTCGACGAAAAACTTCTGTGCCGGCCGGCTGACGTCGCCCAGGATGTCCTCGATGGTGTTGTCGAGTTCGGCCTGCGACAGCCGCCGTACCAGACTGGTCGGAACCACGTTGCCCGGTTTGAGGCCTGGCGCGGTCACCTGCGGGCCGCTGCCGCCCGGCCTCGGAGCTTGGCCGCTGATCCCACCCGTCCGGCCTGCCCCGCCCGGGGTGCCTGCCTCGCCGACTGCGCCCGAACAGCCGACCAGTGCGATCACAAACGCTGGGAAAAGGTGCCGCATGAAAATCCTTGCGCGAACCCTACTTTAGACCCAATCGGCCTGGGGCGCGCGGGAATGTTGCGTCGGCAGCGCCTGTCAGCGGTGATCGGCCCCGGTCCTTGTGGATGCGAGGGGCAAGACGTTGAGCAGATCGAGGGCGAACTCGATGGGCGCGCCGCCCAGCGACATGCGATTTTCGCCACGAACGACGTCGGCCGCGACCGTGTCTATCTGCCACGTGCCGTCGGTGGACCAGAGCAAGGCCTTCGTCGTCGCCGGCTTGCCGTTGACCAGCACGGGCAAGGTGACGTCGCCCTTCGCGATCGCGTAACGGAGTTCAATCAAGACGCGGGCTGCCTTGGGCGCACGATACGAAAAAGCCAGCTTCTCGCCCGAGCTCGTGGGCGAAAGCACCACGTACCCGGTTCCCGAAAAGCCGGGAATCTCGGCGCTGGTCTTGCCGCTGGCGTCTGTCGCCGCTTCAACCTCGAGGACGACGCCTCCGGGCGTGATGGTTGCTGACGGCAGACGCGGTGGGGCCCCGACGAGCGCGAGATCCGCGAGGGCCTTGGCGAGCAGGGCGCGGAGGTCCACGGGCTCGGGTCCCAGCAGCGTCAGGCGCTGCGGTTTGTACTGGCGGGCGCTCTCGGTCGCGTAGCGACGCCACGCGGAGGCCGCGCGTTCGAAGGCGGCAACCGCGAGCAAGCGATGCGCGCCACCCGCGGGCAGCTCGGCCAAC
>JANPCZ010000315.1:0-2436 GCA_031431215.1 Myxococcales bacterium | reverse complement strand
TGAGCGTCCGCCGCGGCCCACAGCACCTGGAAGTGGAAGCACTTGATGAGATCGTTGACCACCTCCGGCATCGCTGGCCGAGCCCGGATTGATCACGCCATCTGACGCCGCAGCGCCGGCGCGGATTCCCGCTGGGCTAGTGCTACATCGCGGTGAAGAATAGGGGCCGTCGCGCACGACAGTGGTGGATCGCTCCCCCTGGTTGGGCGACCGAATGTGCGTTTTCCTTCGCGACTTCCCTCGCGCGGCCTGATATGTTCCTGGCCGATGACATCGCACAGGAAGTCTTCGCCCCCTCAATCCCTCGCGGTCCTGCCCGCCAACCTCCTCTTCGGCACCCTGTCCTCCACTTTCCGCACCTGCGGCAAGCCGGACTGCGTCTGCCATTCCGGCCAGCGCCACGGCCCCTACTTGCACGTCAGCTATCGCGAAGCTGGCCGTACCCGCGGCTACTACGTGCCCGCCGCCCTGGAGCAGCAGGTCCGCGAAGGCATCGAGGCCTGGCAGCGCTTCCAGGACATCGCTCTGGATCTCGCCGAGAAGAATCGGATCCGTCTCGGCCTTGGCTCTCGTCGTAACCGCAAGGCCAAGGGGAGGAAACAATGACCCGTAGGCGTCACGCTCAGCTCACCATCGCCGAGGTCATCCTGTTCGGCTTGGCGGTCAAACCCGAGGATCTGATGGACACGGTTCTGTGCAACATCGACCGCGCGCTCGACGACGAGCAGTTGGTCGACAAGGTGGTCGAGGTCATGCGCCGGCGGCATCCCAACAGCGCTCGGCGCGGACGAAACAGCACGCCTGCGGAAGTCGTGCTCCGTATGCTCGTGCTGCGACACCTGCGCTGCTGGAGCTACGACGCCCTTGAGCGCGAAGTCAGAGGCAGCCTGGTCTATAGGCAGTTCTGTCGCATCGGCGCCGGCAAGGCTCCCGATGCCAAGACCCTCATCAAGCTTGGCAAGCTGGTCGACGGTTCTGCTCTGCGCGAGCTGTTCGAGCGAGTCACGCAGCTGGCGGCTCCTGCGTGCAGCTCCGGCCAGAAGATGCGCGTCGATACCACCGTGCTCGATGCGCCTATTCACCATCCCACCGACAGCTCTCTGTGCGAGGACTCCGTTCGGGTCCTCAGCCGCCTTATGCGCAGGATCGCCGGCGTGGGCGTCAAGCTGTCGTTTCACTTCCGTAATGTGCGCCTCAGCGTCTCGCGCCGGATCCGCGAGATCGCTACGGCCGCGCGGCTGCGCGGCGACAAGGCCAAGGCGGCGATGAACAAGCCCTATCGCGGGCTCATCCGTGTCGCCGGCCGCCTGACACGACAGGCGGCGATCGCCCTGGCCGATGCGCGCGAGCAGTTCGACCAGCTCGGTCCCGCCGATCAGGACAAGCTTGCGCACCTGACCGCGCAACTCGAAGCCATGCTGCCTCGGACTCGGCAGGTCGTGAAGCAAACGGGCGCGCGGATCCTGCACGGAGTTACCGACTCGCCGGGCAAGATCGTCAGCATCTTCGAGCCCTGGGCCCAGATCATCCGCAAGGGCAAGATCCACAAGCCCACGGAGTTCGGGGCTGTGATCAAGGTGCAGGAGTCCGAAGGCGGGCTCGTCACCGACATCACCGTCGCCGAAAGCACAGCCGACCAGATCCTGCTGATTCCCTCGATACATCGACACATCGAACTGTTCGGGCGGCCGCCACGGCTCGTGTCCACCGATCGCGGCTTTTACTCTGCCAAGGGCGAGAAGCAGGCCCAGGAACTCGGCGTTCGCAGCCTGGTGCTGCCCAAGCCCGGGCATCGAACGGCCGAGAGAATCGCACACGAGCAACGGCGAAGCTTCCGCCGCGGACGCGCGTGGCGCGCGGGCGGCGAAGGACGCATCAGCTATCTCAAGCGCAGCTTCGGCATGAACCGATCCCGCTACAAAGGTCCGACTTCTGCCGCTCGCACCGCCCTCTGGGCGGGCATCGCTCACAACCTCACGGTTGCTTCTCGATCCAAACGCATGCAGCAATGAGTGCTGCGGCTGTCGCTCTTCGGGTAGATGAAGGGCGCGGCTTGGGCGGGACCGTGTTCTGAAGAGTCGGGTTCGGGCGGGCGGCGGTGGTACTGCGGCCACCGGGGCGGCGAAAACGGGGGCGGCCGGCGGTGGTGGGTGGCGGCGGCCCGGCGCGGCGGTGCAGGGCGGAGCGCCGCAAAACCGCGCAGCCCGTCCCTCGCGCGCAGGCCCCGCGACGGAGGGGGCAGCTGTCAGCCGAGGCTATTCTTCACCGCGATGTAGCGCTAGCGTCGACGCCGGCGCTAGAGCTATAGCGCTAGCGTCGACGCCGGCGCCGGGCGGCCAGCAGGGCAAGCGCGGCGGCGGCGGCCAGTGACAATACCGACGGCTCCCCAGTCGCGACCTGCAGGCAGCCGCTGTCGGCCTTCCGGGCCTCAGGCGC
>JANPCZ010000314.1:0-74261 GCA_031431215.1 Myxococcales bacterium | reverse complement strand
CGGATTCTCAAAGCGTGCCCAGGCCCACCACGCCCGGTATTCCGGCTCCTGGGGATTGGCCTTCATCGCCTCGGACAGGCTATCGACCGCACGAGCGTAGTCGCCCTTCTTGAGCAAGGCCTCGCCCTGCTTGAAGATCTGCTCGGCCTCGATGATGGCGCGCGCCGGATCGAAAGGCATCTGGTCGGGCGATGCGCGGCGCTGCAGGTACTCGCCACGCTTGCGCGCGTCAGTCAGCACGGCGGTGGCCTCGCTGATGCGGGCGACCACCCGCTCGGCCTTGGGCGCAAGCTCGCGCAAGCCGACGCCAGCGAGCCGATCGGGGTGAAGCTGGCGGATGGCGAGAAACTGCGCCGCGGTGACCTCCTCGGCGGTCGCGCTCTCGGACACACCCATCACCTCGAAATGCGACAATTGATCGAGCTTCGCGAACAAGTCCTCGATGCGCGCGCGCAGAGCGGCGCTGGCTGCCGGACTCGCCCCCGCGACGGACGGCTCTGCCACGGGGGCAGCCGATGCCAGCGTCGGATGGGCGCCCGACGGCCGCGACTGCGAAACCACCGACGCATGGCCTGACGACGGCGATGAGCTCGCTGGAAGTACCGGAATGCCGGCCTGGCTGCCGCCGTCGACTTCGAGCAGATCGAGGTACAAGAGCGCCAGGGTCACGGCACGCGCCTCGGACGGTTTGGGGCCAACCGTGGCCAGATCCGCGATGCCAAGGCGGCGATGCTGCAACACTTCGATGACCGGGTCGTTCGCCGGGAATCCCATCGCCGTCATGGTGGCGGCCGGCACCGACATCATGCGGAACGTGCGGCCGAACAGCGGCTTGAGTTCCTCTTGCAAGCGGGCATCGTCGTAAGCGGCGCGGATGCCGGGATAGACCATGCAGCGGGGGTCGAGACGCATCAACTCGAACTCGTGGCCCTCGCCGAACTTGTGGCTTTCGACAAAGATCTCGAAGGTGCCCTGGCGCGCGAAGAACAACCGCACCAGCTTGCGCCGTAATTGCTGCTTCAGCACCTCGCCGAGCGCCTCCCGGGTGATGGCGCCTTGCTCGATGAGGATGTCGCCAAAGCGCTGGCCGCTGGAATCCTTGAGGCGGCGGGCCAGCGCGACCTGCTCCTCGGAAACCAATCCACTCGCCACCAGCACACGATCGAGGCGGTCGAGATCGTTGGGGCGATCGACATACACGGGGATGCCTTCGCGAACGTAAACGCGACTCTCGTCACCCGTGCTGTCGACGATCACGAGACGACCGGTCACCCGCTTGCGGAAGATCTGCTGTAACAAGCGCCCCACCGGTCGCTCGCCCAGCGTACCCCGCGCCGCCGCCGGTTTATGACCCACAGATACACCGTCCATCGAAGCTGGCGGATGTTCGCCGTCCGGTCGGGCGGTGTCAATCACGGAGGCGTCTGGCGGGCGCTTGGGTGAGGCCCGGCTCGTGTAGATTCGAGATCGTGTCTTTGGTGGTCCTGGTCAATCCTCAATCACGTGCCAACCGGCGGGATCCGAGTTTGCGGCGGCGGCTCGCAGCCGCGCTTGGCGATCGGGGCCGCGTACTGGCCCCGGAAAACCTGGATGCGCTGGCACAGGCCTGCCGCGAGCTTGCGGCGGCGCCACCAGGGGTGATCGCGGTACATGGCGGCGACGGGGCTATGCACCAGGCGCTCACCCGCCTCTTGCCAGCGTTCGGGGAGGATCGGCTGCCGCCGCTGGCGATTCTGACGGGCGGCACGATGAACGTGGTGGCCTCGTCTCTCGGGCTCAAGGCGCCGCCCGAGGCGTTTCTGGCTCGCCTGGCCGAGGACGTCGCTGCAGGGCGCCCGCCTCCGACGCTGCGGCGAAGATGTCTTGCGGTCGAGGGCCGCTATGGCTTCGTGTTCGCCAATGGATTCATGGCGAGTTTTCTCCAGGAGTACTACGCCAAGGCGGGCTACGGCGCTGGCCGCGCCTTCACAGTGGCGGCCCATACCTTGGGCTCGGCCATGGTGGGTGGTGCCTACGCTCGCCAGGTGTTGCGGCGGTTCGTGGGCAGGATCACCATCGATGGGCAAGAGCAGCCCTGGCGCGAGGTGATGGGAGTGGGCGCAGCGACGGTTCGCGAGGTCGGGCTGGGCTTCAAGCTGAACCACCGCGCCGACGACGATCCGGAGCGCTTCGGGGCGCTCGTGATCTTCGAGCTGCCCAACATCATCGACTTGCCAGCCATCCAGCTGGGGGAGGGTTTGTCGCCCAAGCGCGGCTATTCGACGGTGGCATCGAAACTGACCCTGGAGCCGCTTGCCGGCCCGGGGCAGGGTGGCGAGGCTGGCGAGACCAGCTACACCATCGACGGCGACATGTACCAGATGCCGGCGCGGCTGGAGGTGGCGATCGGCCCGGCGTTGCGACTGTGCACGCCGCGCTGACGCCGCTGCCTGCCGTGGCGGCCGCTCGGACGGGCTGCTAGGGTCACCGACGTCTTGACCGCCGCTTCGATCGCCGTCCTTGCCGCGGGACTCGTTGCCATCGGGGTAAGCCTCGCGCTGTTGCTCGGCTTCGGCTTCGAGCGCTTCGTGGGACTGCGCTACCTGCTGCGCAGCCGGCCGTCGCGTGCGGCACGGGTGGGTCTCGTGATCTCGACGCTCGTGACACTGGTGGGGCTGGGCGCGCTGTTCGGCGCGCGCAACCATGTGCGCGATCTGGAGACCGCGGGCGTCGTACTGGCGCTGGTGGGCGCCCTCGGGGTGATGCTGTTCCTGCTGCTGCGCATGCTGTCGGTGTTCACCACGGTGTCGACCATGGGCGTGGTGCTGGGAGTGGCGTCGCTGGTGGTGGTGCTGGCAGTGACCAGTGGGTTCGAGCGCGAGTTCCAGGACAAGGTTCTGGCGGTCAACGCGCATCTCATTGTCATGGGCTACGGCGACAAGTCGGTGTCCGAAGCCGAAAAGGAAGCCGACGAGTACATCGCCAAGCTGAAGGGGCTTCCGGGCCTACGGCATATGGCCAAGTTCAGCATGGCGGCGGGCGAGGTGATGATCGGAAAAGTGGGCGCCAACCTGAAGGGCGTCGACCTGTCCTCGGGAATCGCTGACCTGCGGCGGACGTTGATCGCTGGCAACGCTGACGATCTGGGTCGTCCGGCCAGCTGCGCGGCGGCGGCGCCGGGGGAAACCCCAGGGCGCATGATCCCGGGCGTAGAACTGGCGCGCCGCTTGCGGCTCAAGGTGGGCGACTGCGTGCCGGTGCTGGTGCCATTCTCGGGCGGCGAGGTGGCCGAACGCAGCTCGCACTGGTTCAAGGTGGTGGGGATTTTTCAGATGGGCTTCTATGAATACGACACGCGGCTGGCGTACATCGGCCTCGACGATGCACGGCGGCTGGGCAGCGCGCGGCAGCAGCTATTTGGAGTCGAGCTACGCTTCGACGATCCGGCGCGCGCCCTGACCATCGAACCCGAACTGGTCAGGCGGCTTGGCCCTGAGGCCCGCACCATGGACTGGCGCACACTCAACAACAACCTGTTCATGGCGCTGGCCATGCAGAAGGCCATCATCTCGCTCATCCTGGCGGTCATCATCCTGGTGGCGGCGTTCAACATCATTGCGTCGCTGATGTTGATCGTGCGATCGAAGGTGCGCGAGATCGCCATCCTGCATTCGATGGGTTCGCGCCGGATGGCGCTGGTGCGGATCTTCCTGGTGGCTGGCGGGTTCGTCGGCTTCATCGGCACCAGCTTCGGCAGCGTTTACGGGCTCCTGGTGGTGGCACTGGCCAGCGCGTACGGCTATCCACTTGATCCGAAGGTGTACCTGATCGGTCGTTTGCCGGTGGAGATCTCGCTGCAAGAGTTGCTGTTCGTGGCTGCGTGCACGCAACTCATCTGCTTGCTCGCCACCATCTATCCCGCAGTGCGCGCGGGTCGCATGAAGGTGGTCGAAGGCCTCCGCTTCGGCTAGGAATGCGGCTGCTAGGGCCGGGCCGCCGCGGGTGCGGCGCTGAGGTTCATCTTGGCTTCGTCGTACTTGGATGGGCACTTGGCCGACACGCCGTCAGGCGCGACCGCGATCTTGCCGTCGTCGGTCAGCTTGCCGGTCAGCACGACCGCGGAGCCGCTTTTGAAGGTGTCGGGCACAAGGCCGTGGTAGGTGGCCGAAATCTCGCCCGGCTTCTGCGGCGGCTTGGTCTCGATGCGGAAACGGAAATCGAGCGCGTGGTCAGCCTTACCCTGCTCGATGCTCCCGGGCACCACGAAACCCTGAACGCGTAGCGTCTTGCCCTTCCACGGCCCGGGGTTGGCGACGACCTCGTCCACGTGTTTGTAGTACTCGGCGCCTTCCATGGACGAGAAGAAAACCAGGCTCGACACCGCTCCCACCACCACCACCACCGACAGCACGATCTTCCAGGCGGCGCGCGTGTCGACGACCTGCGACCCCACGGCGGTGGTGCTCATGCGCGCCAGCTTAGCAGCCGAAAAGGCACCAGCAAGCCAGGCCTTGCGGGCGGGCTAGGCCTTCCTGCGGGCACCCGGCGCCAGGGCGGGGGCGGCCAGCCCGGCGAAGTAGCGATAGAACATCTCCATGCCGCCCGACGCCTGGCCCCAGTCGTAGTTCTCGTTGATGGCATGGTAGCCGTGCTCGGGCAGCGACAGGCCCATGAAGATGACCGGCGCACGCAGCAAGCGGCGCATGGTCAGCACCGCGCCAATCGACCCGCCCTCGCGCGTGAGGCCAGGCTCGCGACCAAAGGTGTCTTTCATGGCGGCGACCGCCGCCTCGTGAAACACACCGCCGATGTCGGCCAGGTAGGGTGCCAGCGAGCCCTCGGGGGTGACCACCGCGTCGGGGCATCGTTTCTTGATGAAGGCTTTGACGAGCTTGAAGATCTTGGTCGGGCTCTGGTCGGGCACCAGGCGAGTGGACAGCTTGGCCTCGGCGACGTGAGGCACGATGGTCTTGATGCCGGGCCCGGTGTAGCCGCCGACCATGCCGTGCACCTCGAAAGTGGGCGCGGCCATGATCGCTTCCATCAGGCGCGCGTCGTCGGAGAAGCGCAGACTTTTCAGTTCGTGCGCGGCCTGGAAGCTTTTCCGGGTAAAGCCAGCGCGCGCAAGGCCAGCGCGTTCGGCCGGCGTCAGCTTGCGAACGTCGGCGTAGAAGCCCGGGATCTTCACCCGCCCGGTGCGTGCGTCGTAGCACTCGCCGATGAGCTGGGCGAGCTCGCCGATGGGGTTGCGAGCGGCGCCGCCGGTGGTGCCCGAGTGCACGTCCTTGGCGCCGGTCTGCAGGCGCACCGTGAAGCCCTGCAAGCCGCGCAGGCCGTAGGGCAAGGCGGGGCGGCCGGCTGCGATCCAGATGGTGTCGGACACCACGACCACGTCGGTCGCGAGACCGGCCGCGATGGCGGCGCGCAGACCGCGCTCGAAGTGCGGACTGCCGATCTCTTCCTCAAGCTCCCACAGAAATTGCAAATTGACCCGTAAGCCGTCGTCGAGCGCCAGCTTGGCGCCGGCGAGCGCGGTAAGCGCCGGGCCTTTGTCGTCGGTGGTGCCGCGGGCGAAATAGCGATCGCCCACCTTGGTGAAGGTGAAGGGCGGGCTTCGCCACTCGGCGGGGTCGGCGGGCTGGACGTCGAGGTGGTTGTAGATGGTGATGGTGGGCCAGGCGGGATCACGCACGATGCGGCCCAGCACCAGCGGGAACCCGCCGGTGTCGATGCGGCTCGTCTGCGCTCCGGCGGCGCGCAAGTACTGGCTCGCCAGTTCAGCGGCGCGATCCATGTCGCCAGCGCGGCCCGGATCCATGCTCACGGTGGCGATCTCGACCAGGGCGCCAAGCTCCTTTTCGAACGTTGGTCGCAGCGCCGCGATGCGGGCGCGCAGAGCGGGAGTGTCGATCATGGAGAGGAAGCTACTGCAAACAGGAACGCGCCGATATGCGCGCGGAGCGTGTCACTGGTCAGCCGCCAATCTGAACCATGGCCTTGCGCGGACCGCCCAGGCCGACCAGCTGGAAAGCGTGTCCGTCGCGCTTGCCGGCGACCGCGGCGCGAATCCTGGCAACAACCGCGGGCGAACCACCGACGGCGAGGGCGGCGCGTAGATCGACCGCGTCGTCGTAGGCCAGGCAGGTGTGCAGGTGGCCAGCGGCCGACAGGCGCACGCGGTTGCAGGTATCGCAGAAGTGCTCGGTCATGGCCGAAATGATGCCGAGCACCGGCACGGCGAAGCCCGCGGGAGCGCCGTCGAGGCGAAGGTAGCGGGCCGGACCGGCGCCGCGCGGCCGACCGACGTCGTCGGCGACGATCCGCGTGCCCGGGAAGTCGCGCTCTAGCAGGCCGCGAATATCGGCCGCTGACAACAACTCGCCCGGCACGTAGAGGGCGCCGCCGGCCATCGGCATCTGCTCGATGAAACGCGGGATCATGTCGCGTGCCCAGGCGTAGGCGCACAGCGTGCTGACCTCGTCGTCGTTGAAGCCCTTGATGGCGACCGCGTTGAGCTTGATGCCCGCGAAGCCGGCGTCGCGGGCGGCGTCGAGGCCCGCGAGCACGCGTGGCAACTCGCCGCGCCGGGTGATGCGGGCAAACTTGGCCGGGTCGAGCGTATCGAGGCTGACGTTCAGCCGGTCCACGCCGGCCTCGCGCAACGGCCGCGCCAGCTCGTCGAGCAGGTGCCCGTTGGTCGACAGCGCTATGTCGCGGATGCCGGGGATCGCACGCAGGAGACGCACCAGCGCGACCAGATCACGACGTACCGTCGGCTCACCGCCGGTCAGCCGGATGCGCGACACGCCGACAGCGGCAAAGCAGCGCACCAACTCGGCGAGCTCCTCGAATGACAGGATGTCGGCGCGATCAACGTGGTCGACGCCGTCCTCGGGCATGCAGTAGGTGCAGCGGTAGTTACACCTGTCGGTGACCGAGATGCGCAGGTAATCGATGCGCCGGCCCTGCGGATCCGCGAGCCCGGGCCCGACCTCAGTGCTTGTGCTTGCCAGGGTGCTCATGGTGGTGGTGGCCGTGCTCGTGATCGGGGCTGTGTGAAGTCGGCTCGTGGTGATGCTGGTGCTGCTGGCCGGTGGCGGCCCCGGCCCCGGGTCGGTGGCGGCGCAACTCACCAACGATGTGAGCTAGCTCGGGCAGTATGAGTCGGTCGAGCGCGAGGCGCACCCCGGCGGGTGAGCCCGGCATGGTGAAGATCACCACCGCACCGGCGGTGCCTGCGGTAGCCCGCGACAGCATCGCGGCGGTGCCGATCTCGGCGAAAGATAGCGCGCGGAACAGCTCGCCAAAGCCGGCGATGGTCTTGTCGAACAGGCGGGTCACCGCCTCGACGGTGGTGTCGCGGGCCGAGAGGCCGGTGCCGCCGGTGAGCAGGACCGCATCGACCGCGCCACCGGCGACGAGATCCTGTACGTGCGCAGCGACCGTGGCCGGCTCATCGCGCAGGATGACCTTGCCGGTCACGGTGAGGCCAGCGGTGGCGCAACGATCCACGACCAGCTGGCCACCCTCGTCGGTGTCGGGGGTGCGGGTGTCCGACACGGTGACCACCGCGACCTGGATCTCGGCGCCCAGGGGGTCGTGCGATCGATGCGGGGCAACGCTCATGCGCGGACGCAGTGTAGCGCCGATAGGACGACGGTCCCAGGCCAGCCCCGACAGGTCAACCCCACAGGCCAACGACGACCGGTTCGGCCGGTTATTGCTCAGCCAGGAAGCGCGACAGGTTCTCGTGGGCAGTCTTGACAGCATGATCGAGCGCCTCTTCCTCCATTTGCGCACGCATGATCGGCCGAAACTGGAGCCGCGGCTTCTGCACCAACGCCTCGCCCGAGGCGATAAGAACGATGCCGCGGGGTGGGCGGCTCACGATCAGATCCACCGCACACACGGCCTCGACGTCAGGGCCGTGGCTGGTGGTTTCGAGGCGTTTGATGGACGCGTCGACCACAAACGCCGCGTCGGGCGCCGTCGGGGCCGCGACCCGCACCGACGAGCTGCTGCGCAGATGGCCCTCGATCGCTGCGCGCATGTGTTCGCGTAGCGCTGGCGGCGCACGCCCGGTGCGATCTCCGACGTCGCGCACCGCAACCGGCAACGCCGCCGTGCGCGCTGGGGGCCGCGCGGAGGCCGGCCGGCCCACCACGCGTTGCCATTCGCCCAGCGCTACCTCGGCGTCGGCGCGCACCTTGGCGTCGCGGTCGGACAGTCCGCGACGAATGGCAGCCTCGGCCAGCTTGCCGGTCGGATCTGTCCGCGGGTTCTTGGCCAGGAGACGCAGACAAAAGCCGCGCACCAACGGGTCAGGGTCCGACACCGCGGCGCTGGACAGCGAGAGTGTGGCGCGCGGATCGCGCATGCGGCCCAGGATCGCCGCCGCCTGCACCCGGACCTTGAACGAACGCGACCGGACCAGCGTTTCGGCGAGGCGCCCGATGGTATCGGCCGCGCGCGCCAGGGGTGTTGCGGCCATGCCGACAACAGCCAGCAGCAGCACCACGTTGCGCCTCGACAGGTTCACGGCCCGACTGACCCCAGGGCGCCCTTCAGATTAGGACCGGTGGTGCCGTCCCAGGTTTCGCCGCGCGAGCAATCAGAACCTGTACCGCACGCCGACGCGTACCGACATCGGTGGCAGCCGCCGCGCCGACCGGCCGAAGAACTGGCCGTCCTGCTCGATCACCGATGTCGTTGTGCGCAGCGCGAGCAGGTTGAACGACTCGGCCCACAGTTCCAGTTTCTGGTTGATGAGCGGCTGCAGGTTGGCGCGCACTTGCGCGTTCAGCATGCTGATGTCGGGCAGACGCAGCGGCGTGTCGTCGTCGGGATTGAGGGTGCCGCGAGAATCGTAGCCCCGTTTCGACTGAAACGAGCTGAAGCTGCTGTACACGGGATCGAAATACAGACGGTTGTACGGACCACCGCTCTGAAACTCGTAGCCCACGCCCAGCGACAGCCACGGCTTGAGGAAATAGCTGCCGTTGAGTTGCACGCTGTGGCGAATGTCGGCGCGCAGCGGGCCGTAGTAGTACGGCGCCTGGCCGGGGTTGTCGAGAAAGGTGCTGGCAAAGGTCGAATCGGCGACACCCTCGTACCGCGACCATGTGTACGAAGCCAGGGCCCTTATGATGCCCTCCTTCTTGCGCAGGATGGCGTCGACCCCCTCATAGCGACGCACGGCGGAGCTCGGCGTCTGCAGATCGAAGATGAACTCGGGCCGGCCGCTCTTGTAGTTGGCTTCGCGCCGCAAATCGGTGCCACCCTGGTTCCAGTACGCGTTGGTCTCCACGTCCTCGAACTGGTGGACGAACTTGCGGTAGATGAAGTTCACGCCCAGCGAAACCCCGGTCAGGATCTCGCGCTCGGCGCCCAGCACCACCTCCCACAGCCGCGCCGGGGACAGCTTGCTCTGGCAGGGACTGCCGTCGGGCCTGGTGCCGCCAGGACCGCACGGCATGCCGACCGTGGTGCCGCTGTCGCCGCCTTGGCTTGTGCAATTGCGGACGTAGTCTTTGACGTCGGGATCCCACTGGCAGCGCCGCTCGTAAAGCGTTCGTGACAGGAAACCCGCCAGCGCCAGGAAGCCGGTGTCGACGCGGCTGTTGATCGAGCCGCGGATGGCGGTGCGGCCGTCGTGGGTCGGGTCCCAGACCACGTTCAAGTGCGGGGTCAGCGCGTCGATGTCGGTAACGATGCGCTCGCGATCGTCGCTCGAGTGACCACGGTGCAGGCCCAGTCCGGGCTGGATGCTCAAATAGCGCGTGGGCCGGAAGTTGTCCTCCAGGAACAAAAGCAGCTTGTTGCCCTTGGCAAGCGAGTACAGCCAGTTGTGGCGGCAGTCGCCGCGGGCCAGCTTCGGATCGTTCGAGCAGGTGTCGGTGCGCAGGAACGGCTCGGGCCCCCGCGAGTAGTAGACGTAGTCGCCCGGCACGGTCTCCTTGAACGGGTTCTCGTGCGCCTCGAACTTGGCGCCCACCTTGACCGCGTGGCTGCCCCAGCGCGTCGAGTCCCCGAACCATTCCAGGTGGCCTGACAGCTCGCCGGTGCGGCGGTCCTGCACCGAGTGGTTGGAGTAATTCTGGCGCTCGATGCCGGTGAGGACGTCGATCTGCGCGGGGCGGTCGGTGCAGTGCTCAGGGTCCCACACGCAGGACTGCGGACCCACGTCTAGACGAATGTCCTGGAACCCGACGCGCGTCTGCAAGAACAGCTTGTCGGTCAACAACGAAGTCCACTGCAGGCCCACCTGCGTGGTGCGCTGCAGTTGCCGCTGCTCGGCCTCGGGCTCGACCAGGTAGCTCTGGATCCGGTTGCGAAAGTCGCCCGCCGAGTACGACAGGCGCAGGTCCACCTTGTTTCGCGTGCTGACCTGCCAGGCCAGCTTGGCGAAGCTGTTGAGCGCCAGCACCGATGCGGTCGGATGCGGCCCGAATTCGGGATCCTTGGGCAGCGTGAAGGTGTTGCTTATTAGCTCGGCCGACACATAGAACCACAGCCGGTCCTTGAGGATGGGCCCGCCGACGTTGAGGTTCATGGTGACCGATCGGTTGTTGCCGCGGTCGCGAGCGTCTTTGAACAGGCGCATGTTCTCGTCGGTGTAGGTGCCGCCGCCGTCGAACTCGAGGCGGTTGGAGCCGCTCTTGGTGACGATGTTGGTGGCCGCGCCCAGGGTGTCGGAATGCTCGGCTCCCGAGCCTGCGGTCTCGACCTGCACGGCGGACATCGCGTTGAAGCTGAAGTTCTGGCCGAAGGTGTGGGTGACCGGATCGGTGGTCTGAAAGCCGTCGACCGTGTAGCTGTTGTTGAAGAAGGTGCCGCCGCGTGACTGCGGATTGCCACTGCCGTCGATATCGACCACGCCCGGGGTCAGGGCCATCACGCCCTGGTAGTCGCGCGAGGCGATCGGCAGCTGGTTCAGAAAATCCTCGTCGAAGGTCTCGCCCACCGCGGTGGACGAGGTATTGACCACCGGCGCCTTCTCGACCACGCGCACCTCGTCGGTCGCGGTCTCGACCTCCATCACGATCTGCAATTCTGTGGTGGTGTTGGGCGTGATCTTGATGTTGGTCAACACCACGCTTCTGAACTTGGGCGCCGACGCGGTGACCGTGAACTTGCCCGGCGTCAGGCCCGAGACACGGAAAGTCCCGTCGTCGCCAGTGGCGGTCGACTTGGCGCCGCCGATCTGGGTCTCGGACGAGGCCACCACCTTGATCCCTCGCAGCGGCTGCCCGGTGGAATCGAACATCTGGCCGGACAGCGTGCCTGTGGTCTGGGCCAAAGCCAGGGCCGGCATCGAGAACGCCACCACCGCCAGCGCGCGAAGAAGGTTTTTCATGGTGCGAGGTCCTTGGGTTTTCTTCGATGGCTCGGGGTCAATTCGGGGTGTAGCCGTCGGGCCAGCCGCAGATCTGCAAATTGCCGAGGTCCTGGCAGATCTGGCCCTCGCCGAGTTCGCGCATCTCACCATCGACGGTGCCCTTCGCGCGGCACTGCAACGGGTCCGGCTGCCGGGTTTTGAGGTCGATGATGTTGGGATCGCAGTTCTTCAGGCAGATGCCGAAGTTCGGCAGAACGAAATAGCCGAAGCAGCGGTATCCCGGCAGGCCATCGCAGCGCGAATCCAGCGTTTCATAGGCCTTCTTGCCTTCGTTCTCCTGCGCGAACGTGTTGGTGGTGCGGCTCTGGCACTGCTTGTAACAAAAGCCACCCGAGGCGGGGAAACACACGGCGGCGTTCTCGCGATCGCCACGCTCGGCGATGCAGCGCCCCACCCCGGGGCCACACGCCTGTGCATACTGAACCACGGGCGCGTCGCAGTAGCAGGTTTCCTTGTTGCATTCGAGACCGATCCTTTTACAGGCCTCGTCGCCGGACGGGTCGGTGATCGGTGTGATCCCATCCTTGCCCGTCACGCGAATGCCACACTGCTCGACATTCCTCCCGTTGATCGTGAGCGGAACTCGCGGCAACGAGCACTTCACCAGTCCCCCCCGGGTCGAGACGTTCTTGACTACGTAACGGCCGCCGGCACGCTGGGCCACGGTTCTTGCCAGGATGGCCTCGCCGACCGACTTGATGCTTTCGACCTCGTAGTTGTCATAAACCCTGAAGTCGAACATCCACCGGATCGGCGAATAGCCCGGCGGGTCGCTTGCGAGGTGGCGCGGGCGATCGCGCGACAGGAAGTTCTCCGGCACCGGCGTGATGGCGGCAACGTCACCAAAGACATCCTCGGTGTACACCGCCGGCACGTAAGCCTTGGTCACCGGAACGATGATCTGGGTCGATTGGGTGCCGCCCACCACGATCTTGAGCCGCGAAACGTCGAAGGTATCGATGCGCGCGTCATCCTGACCGGCCAGATACGGCACGCCCTGCTCGTTGCCCAGGGTTTCCCATCCGTTGGCCAGGAAGCAGAATGCCAGCTTGCGCCGGTACCACAGCTCGATGCGCGGTCTGAAGATGTCGCGCGCGCTGACGCCGGTCGGGACGTAAGTACGCTCATCGATCATCGGGCAGTTGATGACCTTGTCCGTGACCCGCTTCTTGAAATTCCCCGAGGCGACCGCGCGGGCCAATGTGTCGGCGTGCTTGATGCTGTCGGGAACGTAGCCGCCGGGCGCGAGGATCTCGACCACGCGCCACAGCCCCGAGTACGGCGGACCGGCGGACGAGGTGTTGGCGGGCGTCACATCGACAATCGGCCGCTGGTAATCCGCCACCCCGCGCATGGGATCGACCAGTGGCTTGCGGCGGCGCCCTGGGTAGGGCTTCTTCTTTTCGGCCGCATCGTCGACCGGGTTGGGGTTGAGCGTGTTGAGACCACCCGGCATCGAATCCGACAGATCGCGCTGCTCGCGCACCGGACGGGAGAACAACGGCAAGCGGTCGCGCGTGAAGAAGAAGTACATGTCCGCCACCCGCACCGCCGTCGGCGTCAAGGTCTTGGGATCACGGATGGCGGTGACGAAACCAAAGTCGTAATACTCGGCGCGCTCGCCATCAATGAACCCGGGCACGGGATCGAGCTGCCTGGGTAGACCGGCCGCCGGATCGGAAGGCGAGCCTCCGTCGTAGATCGACGACAGGTCAAGCACCCCGAATTGCTCATCCGAGAATTGGTCGTCACAGCCGGCGACGCCCAGTGCGACAGGCAGTGGAACCAGAAGCCAAAGTAGCCCTGCTTGCCGTGTCCGCATCGTCGTCTCTCCTATCGGAATTCCAGAGTGTTTCTAGCGTTTTCCACCGGCACGCGAAAGCCCCCTTGAGACACCGGGAACACCTATTTCGGCAGTACCGCGACGGGCGCACCGGCCGGGATGTGCGTGACGTGCGGCGCGATGACCAGCAGGCAATCGGCCTTGGCCATCGCGACCAGATCGCCCGAGCCTTGTGAGGGCAGCGGATTGACCAGCGTGGCCGCGACGCCGGCCGCTCCCGAGTCGGGCTCGACAGGCTCGAAGCGCGCGGGCAAGAACACCGTCAGGGCCACCTCCTTCTGCCAGTGGTCGACGGCCAGGCGGGCATGGGTGCAACGAAAACTTGTGGGCGTCGCGCCGGACAGCAGATCGAGCGCCGGGCGCACGAACACCTCGAAGGTGACCAGGGTCGATAGCGGGTTGCCGGGCAGGCCGAAGAACGGTTTGCCGCGCGCGTGCCCGAACACCAGGGGCTTGCCAGGCCGGATGGCGACGCCGTCAAAAACGATCTTGGCGCCAAGTTCCTCCAGCACGCCCTCGACGAAGTCGTACTTGCCCATCGATACGCCCCCCGACAGCAGGAGCAGGTCCGCCTCTGCCAGGCCCCGTTCGATAAGCGCGCGCAGCGCCTCCCGGTTGTCGCGCGCGATGGGCAGGGCGACCGGCGTGCCGCCGGCACGGACTACCTGGGCGGCAAGCGAGTGCAAGTTCGAGTTGCGGATCTGCGGCGGCGTCGGCGCGCTGTCGATGCCGACAATCTCGTCGCCGGTGGTGATGATGGCGACGCGCGGTCGTGCGAACACCGACGGGCGCGCGCAGCCGAGCGACGCCAGCAAGGCGATCGCGGCCGGATCCAGGCGCCGGCCAGCCGGGAACGCAACTGCTCCAGCCGCAAGCTCCCTGCCGCGCGGAACGATGTTCTCGCCCTTGGCTGCGGCGCGCTTGATCAGCACTTGCTTGTCGCCGGCCGGCTCGGTGTGCTCGACCATCACCACCGCGTCGGTGTCGGCCGGCACCGGCGCGCCGGTCATGATCTCGACGCAAGCGCCAATGCCGATCGCGCCCGCGAACTCCTGCCCTGCCGGGACCTCGCCGACCACTGACAGGGTGACCGCGCCAGCGCCGGCCGCGGCGACGTCGGCGGAGCGCACCGCGAACCCGTCGCGCGTCGATCGATCGAACGGCGGCTGATCCCGATCGGCGGCCACCGCCATTCCCAGCACCCTTCCGGTGGCATCGTCGAGCGCCATGGTCTCGACGCGGGCGGCGGGCGCCAGGGCCGCGACCTCGCGGACGATGGCGGCGCGAGCTTGATCGAGCGATAGCAACATGGCCAGCAGCGGTCGCGATGATACGGCAAGCCCGGCCATCGGCGGGCGCGAAGTGCGCTAGATTCCGCCTCGTGATCTTCACCGTCGTCGGGGCGCGGCCCAACTTCATGAAGGCGGCGCCCATCCACCAGGCGTTTCGCAGGGCCGGCATCGCGCACGAGCTGGTGCACACCGGCCAGCACTACGACGAGGCGATGTCACGGGTGTTCTTTGAGGACCTCGGCATGCCCAAGCCGGTTGTCGATCTAGGCGTCGGGTCCGGCAGCCATGCCGAGCAGACCGGCGCCGTCATGGTCGGCCTCGAGCGCTTCTTCGGCGAGCAGCGGCCGCGCGCCGTGTTGGTGGTGGGCGACGTCAACAGCACCATGGCCGCCGCCATCGTCGCCGCCAAGGCGGGGATCTTCTGCGCGCACGTCGAGGCGGGGCTGCGCTCGGGCGACTTTCGCATGCCCGAGGAGGTCAACCGCGTGCTGACCGACGCCGTGGTTGATCTGCTGCTGACGCCATCGCCCGACGCCGACCGTCACCTGCTGGCCGAGGGCTGCCCCCCTGACAGCATCGTGCGCGTCGGCAACGTCATGATCGACAGCTTGCGGGCGCACCTGCCGCGCGCGCAAGCACTCGACGTGCCGGGCCGTCTGGGCGTCGCGCCCGGGAGCTACGCCGTCCTGACCCTGCATCGGCCGTCCAACGTCGACGATCCCGCCACCTTCGCGGCTCTTCTGGGCGCCATTGGCCAGATCGCCGCGCGCCTGCCGGTGGTGTTCCCCATTCACCCGCGCACCCGCAAGCGTGCCATCGACGCCGGGCTGGGCGTGCGGCTCGAGGACACGCCCGGCCTCCGCGTCATCGATCCACTCGGCTACCTGGAGTTCCTGTCGCTATCGAGCGGGGCTGCGCTGGTACTGACCGACTCGGGCGGCCTGCAGGAAGAGAGCACCGCGCTTGGTATCCCGTGTCTGACACTGCGCGAGAACACCGAGCGGCCCATCACCATAGATGAGGGCACCAACGTCCTGTGCGGGACGTCGCCGGCGAAGATCCTGGCCGAGGCCGAACGAGCGCTGGCGGGAGGGCGTGGCCCCTCACGCATCCCCGATCTGTGGGACGGCCACACCGCGGAACGCATCGTCGCCGCGGTGGCGGCGCGAATCGGCTAGACCACCCAGGCAACCATCCTATACTCGCGGCGATGGACAGCCGTGGTAGTGACGAGCCGACTCGTGCTCGATTCGTCCTCCGCAAGAGAGGTGAACTCGCCATGACCAGATTCGTCGTCTTGCTGGCAATCAGTTTGACCGCGCTCTCACCTGCGAAGCTGGCCCTGGCCAAGGCCACCCTGTGCACGACCGATCCGAACCCGGCCGGTGCGCCGGTGCGGCTCGATTGCGTGCTGGACAACATCGTGGTCGTGGATGGCAGCACCAAGCTGGACGGCAAGTCGCTGGTTCAATGCAACAACGACCCCGAAACCTTCAGGCAGAGCGCTTGCGACTTTTCCGGCTCCGGCGTTACTGCGGCTGCGCAGAAGGCGATAGAGATTCTCGGCAGCGACGCCGGAGAGTGGGACGAGATCGTGGTATTCGGAGCAGACTTCGCTGCCACGATCCCGAGGGGCCCGCTGTTCTACCGAAGTGGAAATGTCATCAACGAAGTGGGCGGAATCGGTATCCCGAAAGTCGACCGGCCCGACACGGGAGAGCTGCGCAGGCCCTACCTAGGAATGATCCATGCGGGCGGCACCGGCCAAATTGGGATCAGCCCCGGATCCGGCCAATACGGTCCATGCGGGAGGTCCCGTTTCCGCGAAGATGACGATCCTGAGCGGCAGCAGGCCGCTGCTCTGTGCGCCCCCGGTTACTACAACTTCTTCGATGCCCTGGCACAGGCAACCGCCGCCCTCTACGGGCCCTACCTCAGCCTGACCAAAGGCCGGAATGACTTGAGCACATGGCCCATGATCAAAGAAAGTGTCGCAACGGGCGACGGCGAATCCAAAGTCACGGGAGTCTTCAAACCGCGAATCTGGAACTCCTTCTTGAACCTCGGGGGCTCCATCCTGGGCGGCAACACATGGCGCGACAACGGCAATGGAACCATCGAGACAGCCATGCCGCCTCCCTACTACGGAGTCTCGGCCCCCTACGCAGGTACGCGGCGCCTGCGGTTCCAGCCGCTCGATCTCTACCTGCTTGGTTTCCTGCCAGCGACTGGCGTGCCTGACATCGAGTCGTTCAGAAAGGCCAAAGAGACCGACGTTCGTAGGCCCACCACGTTCGACAGCACGTCCTTCAACCAGTTCGTGGGGCCGCTGATGGGGTTGCGGACCGGAGTGGCGATAAAAAAATTGACCAAGACCCCGACGGATAATACCGAGACGATCACGATCGCGGACATACTGAGCGCCAGCGGCGGCGAGCGCTCGCCCAGCTATGCCGAGGCGCCCCACCACCTGCGGCAGCTCTGGGTGGTGGTCAGCAAGGTCTGGCCCGAAGGTGGGGAGGAGGGCGTCACCAAGTTGCCCGACAACGGAGACGCGACAAAGCTTACCGACCGGGACGCCAAGGCCTTCTGGACCGGTCAGATGAAGGCCTTCAACAACCTGGCGAAGTGGCGCCGTGAATGGAACTCGTATTTCTACATGCTCACCGGCTGGCGTGGCCGCATGGTCACGACGATTGCTGGAAATTACGACGACACGCCCTACTACGAGTTCGGATCTCCCGACGACGACCAGAAGGCTTTCGTGGCGGAAGGCGATATCGACCTGGATTTCCCCGGCCCCCAGGCGGTGGCCAATTCGCTTGAGATCGAGACCTTGCTGAGCGTGAATGTGGGGGGCGCGGGCGGCAAGATTCGTTACACCGGCAAGCCGTGGGCACTGAAGATCGACGGCAATCAGAAGGTGCCCGCACCGCTCAACTTCGCGACCGTGCGCATGCGCGTTCCACGGGGGACGTTCTCAGGCTACGACCCCGATCAGAAAGACAAGAACGGGCGCCCGACCAAGATCTGGCGTTCCAACGCCGTCTTGCATCTCGACGACGGGCCGTCGGTGCGCATTCCCAACAACGAAGAAGCGTTTCTCATTCCGGATGGCAGGTGGCACAACTACAGCGCCAGCCTGGGTGACCGGCCGGAGTTCGCCAACGCGACCTTCAAGGGCTTCGCGCTCGAGCCTTCCACGGTTCCGGTCAATGGTCTGGAGATCGAATTCATCCGCATCAGCAACGCCCCCGAGACGTCGTACCGAGACAACGACAAGTCCTGTGACGGCGGAGCTGCCAAACCCGACGGATGGGTCGATGCCGAGGACAATTGCCCGAGGGTCTTCAACCCCTTGCAGGAAGATGGCAACGGCGACGGCGTGGGCGATGCTTGCGAGGATCTCGACGGTGACGACGTACCGAACGCGTGTGACAACTGCGCGACCGTCAGCAATTCCAGGCAGCGCGACGAGGACGGCGACGGCACCGGCGACATCTGCGACGCAAGTACGCCTGCGGGCTGTTTCCTGCAGCCCAACTCCATCAGCGGCAAGGTCCACCCGAGCGCGAGCGCCTTCCTCGGCTTCGTGGCCATGAGCCTGGTCGGCCTGGTCGGGATTGCGATCCTCCGGCACCGACGCAAGCCGCCCGCACGGTGACGGCCACGCTCGCAGCTCTGCCGCCGGGCCCATCGGCGCCGTCGGCCGACGACATGCTTGGGCGCTTCCTCGACTACGTCGCGGCGCTGGGTCTGTCGCTGTACCCGGCGCAGGAGGAAGCCATCTTCGAGATTCTGGCCGGCAAACATTTGTTGCTGACCACGCCGACCGGATCGGGCAAGTCGCTGGTGGCGACGGCCTTCCTTTACAAGGCCCTGTGCGAGGGTAGGCGCGGCTTCTGGACCTGCCCGGTCAAGGCGCTGGTCAACGAGAAGTTCTTCGACCTGTGTGCTGCGTTCGGGCCCGACAAGGTCGGTCTGGTCACCGGGGACGCCGCGGTCAACCGGGACGCGACCATCCTGTGCGGCACCGCCGAGATCCTGGCCAGCATGAGCCTGCGCTCGCGTGAGGCGCCCGCCGACGCAGTCGTCATGGACGAATTTCACTACTACGCCGATCGCGAGCGCGGCATCGCCTGGCAGTTGCCACTGGTCACGCTGCCCGGCACCACATTCCTGCTGATGTCGGCCACGCTGGGCGACACCCGAGCCATCGAGAAGCACCTGCACGAGTTCACCGGGCGCGAGGTCGCCACGGTGGGCGGCATGATCCGGCCGGTGCCGCTGGAGTTCGAATACCGCGAGACGCCGCTGCACGAGACCATCGCCGACCTGGTCGAGCAGAAGCGGGCGCCGGTGTACCTGGTCAACTTCACCCAGCGCGCCGCCGCCGAGGAAGCGCAAAACCTGATGTCGGTCGACATCTGTACAAAAACCGAGAAGGAGGCCATCCGCGCCGCGCTCGCCGCCGAGCGCTTCGACAGCCCCTACGGCAAGGAGTTGCAGCGCTTCGTGCGCCACGGCGTCGGCCTGCACCACGCGGGCCTGCTGCCGCGCTACCGGCGGCTGGTCGAGCGACTGGCGCAGACCGGCCTGCTCAAGATCGTCAGCGGCACCGACACGCTGGGCGTGGGCGTGAACATTCCCATCCGTAGCGTGTTGTTCACGCGGCTGTGCAAGTACGACGGCGAGAAGGACCACGTCCTGTCGGTGCGCGAGTTCCATCAGATCGCGGGCCGCGCCGGCCGCAAGGGCTTCGACGAGCGCGGCTGGGTGGTGGCGCAAGCGCCGGCGTACGTCATCGAGAACCGGCGGCTCGCGCAGAAGGCCGCTGGCGGCAAGAAAGTGCAGATGCAGAAGCCGCCCAACAAGGGCTACGTGCACTTCGATCGCGGCACCTTCGAACGCCTGATGAAAGGCACTCCCGAGCCGCTGGAGTCTCGTTTCGCGGTCAGCCACGGCCTGTTGCTGGCGTTGCTGCAAAGTCAGCAGGGCGATCCACGGCGCGGCGGTGGCTACCGACGGCTGCTTGAGATCATCGCGGCTTGCCACGACGGCGACAACGGCAAGCGCCGGCACCGGCGCGCGGCGGCCGCGTGTTTCCGCACCCTGCGCCACGCGGGTCTGGTCGAGCTACACCGGGACGAGCGCTCGCGCTGCCCGCAGCCACGGCCGCATCCCTCCTTGCAGGATGACTTCTCGCTTAACCAGACGTTGTCGTTGTACCTGGTCGACACCATCGAGAAGCTGGACCCGGCCGCCGAGACCTGGCCGCTGGACGTTTTGTCGCTGGTCGAGGCCATTTTGGAAAACCCGCGACCGGTGCTGATGGCCCAGCAAGACCGCCTCAAGACCGAGACCATGGATCGGTTGAAGGCCGAGCACGTCGAGTACGAGGAGCGCATCCGGCAGCTCGACGAGATCGAGTGGCCCAAGCCCAACCGCGAGTTCACCTACGAGACCTGGAACGCCTTCGCCGCGCGCCACCCGTGGGTCGGCACCGAGAACATCGCCCCCAAGTCGGTGGCGCGCGAGCTGTCCGAACGCTTCTGCAGCTTCCACGACTACGTGCGCGACTACGGCCTGCAACGCGCCGAGGGCGTGCTGTTGCGCTATCTGTCCGACGCGTACAAGACCGCGCAGCAAACCGTGCCGGCGCGTTTTCGTACTCCGGCGCTCGACGACGTGATCGCGTCGCTGGGTGCCATCTTGCGCACCGTGGATTCGAGCCTGCTTGATGAATGGGAGGCCCTGCGCGATCCGGCCGGCGCCGAGGCGCGCGCCGCAACCTCGCGCGCGGCCGCCGAAGCCACCGCCCGCGGACTTTCCCGCCGCGACATCACCGCCGATCCGCGCGCGTTCACGGCGCGCGTGCGCGCCGAGCTTCACCGCCTGCTGGGGGCACTTGCCCGCAAGGACTTCGTCGAAGCGCTGGCGGCGCTACGCCCGGTTGCCCCCAACGCCGACGCCGACGGCGATGCACCTGCGTGGACCACCGAGCGCCTGTCGGCCGAGCTTGCGCCCTACTTCGCGCAACACGGCGCCATCGTGACCACGCCGCTGGCCCGCGCGCCCCGCAACACAGAGCTGCGCGAGACTGAGCCGCGCCTGTGGGACGCGCAGCAACGCCTGGTCGATCCCGAAGGTGACGACGACTTCGCCATCTTCGCCCGCGTCGATCTACGCGATCGCGAGGCCGCCATCGACGACGCGCCGATCATCGAACTTGTGCGGATCGGGGTGTAGCGGTGCGCAGCGCGGCCTCTGCTCGCCCCTTGGCCTTGCTGGCGTCGGCCGCCGCCATGAACGCGAACATGTCCAACGCCTCCTCGGGCGGAATCGGCGCGGCCTTGCTCTGGAAAAACCAATGGCTGAAAATCAACCACATGGTGGTTGATTATGGGCCACCCCGCCGCTAGGCCAAAGATCCTGCTCAGCGACACGGGACTCGCGGCACACCTGATGGGAATCGACCAGCGCCGACTTCAAGGGCCTGCGTGCGCTGGCTCAAGCTGCTGGTTCGCACTTTCACCGCGGTATCGTGCTGTACAGCGGGACCGAGGTGGTGCCTTTCGGTCCGCGCCTACACGCCGTGCCGATCGAGGCTCTGTGGCGGTGGGGCGCTCGATCCGCCGCGGCCAAGTCATCTCGTCATCTGCATCGACCATCACCAGTGTCAGCCTGGCGAGCGGGTTCACGTAGCGTCTGCCTGCACGCTGGCCGGGGTATAACCGCCGGCGCTCATGAAAGGCATCGTCCTGGCCGGCGGTAGCGGTACGCGCCTGCATCCAATCACGAAGGCGGTGAGCAAGCAGCTCATCCCGGTCTACGACAAGCCCATGGTGTACTACCCCATCACCACGCTGATGCTGGCCGGCATCCGCGACATCCTCATCATCTCGACACCAACCGACCTGCCGCGCTTCGAGCAACTGCTTGGCACAGGCGCACAGTGGGGCGTGACCTTCACCTACCGCGAGCAGCCGAGGCCCGAGGGCATCGCGCAGGCCTTCATTGTCGGCAAGGACTTCATCGGCGCCGATCGGGTCGCGCTGGTGCTGGGCGACAACATCTTCTACGGCGAGGGCTTCGGCCGCCGCTTGCAGCACGCCGCAGCGCTGGAAAGCGGCGCGACCATCTTCGGCTACTACGTCAAGGATCCGCGCAGCTACGGCGTGGTCGAGCTGGACGCCAACGGCCACGCGCTGTCGATCGAGGAAAAGCCCGCGCAGCCGAAGTCGCACTATGCTGTCACGGGGCTGTATTTCTACGACAACCAGGTGGTCGGCATCGCCGAGGCGTTGCGACCGTCGCCGCGCGGCGAGCTGGAAATAAGCGACCTCAACGCCGAGTACCTGCGCAAGGGTGATCTGCGCGTCGAGTTGTTTTCGCGTGGCTTCGCCTGGCTCGACACCGGCACGCCCGAATCACTGATGCAGGCTGGCCACTTCTTCGAGATCCTGGAGCAACGCCAGGGCCTGAAGATCGCCGTGCCCGAGGAGATCGCTTTCCGAATGGGCTACATAAGCGCAGACGATCTCAAGCGCATCGCCGCGGCGATGCGCAACAGCTACGGCGAGTACCTCGACCGTCTGATCGCAGGCCAGGGCTACATCGAACCACCACGCTGAGGTCCACATGCTTGGAATGAAGACTTACTCCCAAGACTACATCGATACCTGCCGCGAGAAGATCGACGCTGATCTGCGCGCTTACCGAAAGCAGGTCGGCAAGACGCCATCCAAGGAGTTCGAGGGCCGCTTCTTCAACGACCAGATCCTGCTGCTCGACTACATGTTCGTGCACCGGTTGCGGACCCTGGAGGGCAAGGACGGCAATGCGCTGAACGAGGTCCGCGTGCTATGCGACTCGATCCTGCTCAACCAGGGCAACTTGCAGATCGAGAAGCTCCCGGGGTGGCCGAACTCGGCAGGCTCTTCGATCAAATTCGAGCGCGAGAAGACGGTTCTCAAGCTCAAGGTGGGCCAGGAGGTCAAGCTGAGCGAAGTGGATTTCCTGCGAATCTCGGCTGCCTTTTTCTCCGAGCTTGAGAAGAAGTTCCTCTGATACCCGAGCTCGGCGGCACGCTCACAGCGCGCCGCCGAACGCCCGAACACTCGGATCAGACGCGCACGCATCGAGCGCCGCGCCCGTGGTCGGATGGCGCAGCCCGGGCGCAGCGGCCAGCGCCAGCGGCACCAACACAAACCCGCGCTCAAGTAGCCCAGGATGCGGCACGCGCAGACCAGGCTCGTCGATGACGCGGTCGTTGTAGAGCAGCACGTCGATGTCGAGTGTCCGCGGCGCGCGCGCGATCCCCACGGGCCGCTCGCGCCCGTGCGTGCGCTCGATCGACAGCACCAGATCGAGCAACGCCCGCGCTGGCAGCCTGGTCTCGACCCGTAGCACAGCGTTCAAATAGGGTGGCTGCGGCGCGTCCGCGACGGCGTCGGTCTCGAACACCGGGCTCTTGCCGACCACGCGCACCCCCGCCCGCTCCAGTTCCCCCACCGCCGCACGCAAGAGCGCAAGCCGGTCGCCCAGGTTCGAGCCTAGGCCCAGGTACGCGACCGACGGTCGCCCGATCATCGCAACGGGAACGGCAGGCTTCGTGGCTTTCTGTTTTCCCATGTCTCGCGCGAGCCTCACACGGGCTGGCCGACCGCTGCAAACGGCGTGGCCGTGTCAGTCCCATGCCTCGACGGCGAGCAACTGCAGTGCCTCAGCCGCGCCGGCGGTACACGGTCGTGATCATCTCGAACGTCGATCCAGACCCCGGTGCACTTCTGCCAGCCAGCCAGCGTCGCAGCCGTAGATCCCTCGAAGGCGTTATCGGCGACGCAATCCACCACTACCGCACCCCGATGTCGCACGCTTTCATGTTTGTGCTACATTTCCCGCGTGGCCAGGAGTGTTCACGCCCGTCTTGATTCAGCCGCCGAGCAAGTGCTCGACCGCCTTCATCGCCGGACCGGGCGCACCGAGTCCGAGCTGGTGCGCGAAGGGTTGCACCTTCTGGCACGAGCCAGCCTACCGTCGCGGCCACCTCGCGTCGTGGGCCTGGGCGGGTTCTCCTCAGGAAAACCGGACCTGGGTTCAAATAAGCGACACCTCCGCGGCTTCGGCAAGTCGTGACTCCGGTTCTGCTGGACACGGGCGTGATCGTGGCGCTCCTCGATCGTAGCGAGGGCCAGCACCTTCGCTGCGTGCAGGCCCTGCACCAAGTTGAAGGTCAGCTGATGACGTGCGAGCCGGTGATCGCCGAAGCTTGCTATCTGGTCAGGGATATCCCTGGAGCGACCGACGCCGTCTTGAAGAACGTCGAACAGGGCGTGTTCGAGATTCCGGTGTCGCTTTTCCGGCTGTCGGCGGCGGTGCGATCTGTCGTCAGGCGCTATCGCAATGTCCCGGCCGACCTGGCAGACGCCTGCCTGGTGGCAATGGCCGACGAGCTGGAGACCGGACGAATCCTGACTTTGGATAGCGACTTCTCGGCGTACCGATGGCGCCGCACCCGACCGTTCGATCTGCTGATCGCCCCCCCTCGCTAGCAAAGCGAGCTCGCCTGGCTGCCTTCACACTTCTTCACAGCGGCGCCCCTGGGCGCTTCACATGGCGTGGCCATTTTCTGGATGCGGGCGATCGCATCGCCCCACCAAAACAAGGAGATGAGCACATGATCGGATGCATGGTTCTGGGAGTGTTCGCCACCGTCGGAATCGCCAGGTTGATCGCCAGACGCCATCACGGGCGCTGGGCATACGCCGGGGGTTGCGGTCCTGGCCCCGGCTTCATGCACTGGCACGGACCGGGCTTCAGCCGAGCCTACCGGCATATGCATGACCACGGCTGGCCGCCCGCTGGCGGACCGGGCGGCTGCTGGTACCGGGACGATCTCGACGAATCCGACGATCTGGGGTTCGGACATCCGCGCCGCATGCGTTTTGGCGGCGGCATCTTGCGCAGCCTGTTCGATCGCGTCGAGACCACGCCGACGCAGGAGCAAGCCATCAAGGACGCCGTCGACGGCTTTCGCACCGAGATGAAAGCCCTGCGCGGCGAGGGCAAGCGCACGCGCGAGGATCTCGCCGCCGCGTTCACCAACGCGTCCTACGACGAGGTGTTGCTGGGCGAGCTATTCGCGCGCCACGACACCAGCATCGAGACCGCCCGCAAGGCCTTCGTCGGGCTGACCGCAAAGATCCACGAAGTGCTGGATGAGAAGCAGCGCGAGCGGGTCGCGACCTTGCTGCGCCGGGGCCCAGGTTTCTTCGCACGGCGCTTCGGTTGGTAGAGTCGAACCCGCGTGGCGACCAGGGTGCTTTGCATAGACGATGACGTTCGTCTCTACGAATTGCTGGCAACCTACCTCGGCCCGAACGGCGTGACCTTGTTGCACGCGCCGGACGGGCCGAGGGGCCTTCTCGCTCTACAGAACGGCGTGTTCGACGCGGTTCTGCTCGACGTGATGATGCCGGGTATGGACGGGCTCGAAGTGTGCCGGCGCATCCGCACCCGCAGCCAGGTGCCGATCATCATGCTGACCGCCAAGGGCGACGAGGCCGATCGCGTGGTGGGCCTCGAGATCGGTGCCGATGACTACGTGGCCAAACCGTTCTCGCCGCGCGAGCTTCTGGCCCGGCTGCGCGCGGTGCTGCGGCGGACACAACCGGGCGTGGTCGGCCGCGAGATCACCGTCGGTGACATCGCCATCGACATCGACGCTCGGCAGGCGCGGCGCGGCGCCGCCACCATCGAACTCACCGGCCTGGAGTTCGATCTGCTGGTGGCGCTGGCGCGCCGTCCGGGCCGCGTGGTGCCCCGCCAGATCATGCTCGACGAAGCCGGTCGCGGTGACGTCAGCGTCGATGATCGCACCGTCGATGTGCACGTCTCGCACCTGCGCAAGAAGCTGGGCGACGATCCGCGCTCGCCGCGCCTGATCAAGACCGTGCGCGGGATAGGCTACGTACTGGCCGGCGGGGACGATCCATGATGCGCAAGCGGGGGCATTTCCGTCACGGGCTGCGGCTTTACTATGGCGCCCACCTGCACCGGCGTCTGTTCTGGTGGTTCGGCCTGGCCATCTTCCTCACCACGGCAAGCGTCAACATGCTGATCTCCGTCCTGGGCCCCGCGTGGAGCGAGCGGCCATGGCGCGGCCTGGTGTTCGTCGGGGTGCCGGCCGTCATCCTGTGGATCGCCTCGGGCAAGGTCGCGCGCCGGATCGCACGTCCGCTCTACGATCTCGTGCAGGTCTCGCAAGACATTGGCCGTGGCAACCTGAAGGCGCGCGCTCGTATCGGGCCGTGGGACATCGGCGAGACCGCCATCCTGTCGCGATCGGTGAACGACATGGCGGCGCGCATCGAGCGGCAACTCGCCGACCAGCGTGAACTGCTGGCCGGCGTGTCGCACGAGCTGCGCACGCCGCTGGCACGGCTGCGCGTGCTGGTCGAGCTGGCGCGCACGCGCGGCGCCGACGGCAACACCATGGACGACATCGAGCGTGAGGCGGTCGAGATCGATACGCTGGTGGGCGAGCTTCTGGCAAGCGCCCGGCTCGATTTCCAGGCGCTGTCGGTAAGGCCGCTCGATGCCATCGAGAGCGGCCGCCGGGCGATCGAGCGCGCCGGCCTACCCGCCGAGACGCTCGAGGTGGCGACGACACCGGACCTGGCGAAGTTCTCCGGCGATCCGACCCTGGTGGCGCGGGCGCTGGCCAACCTGCTCGACAACGCCCACAAACACGGCCGCGGCGTGCAGCGTCTGCGCGTGGACGCGCGGCCTGGCTTCGTCGTGTTCCAGGTGGAGGACGCCGGGCCCGGCTTCGCCTCGGGCGAAGAGCAGCGCGTGTTTGCGTCCTTCTATCGCGGCGGTGAGGCGCTTCGGGATGGCGATGGCGCCGACGGGGGCGCTCGTCCCGAGACGTCGCTGGGCCTCGGCCTTGCGCTGGTGGCTCGCATCGCCCGCGCCCACGGCGGCGGCGTGCGAGCCGAGAATCGTCCCGATGGCGGCGCCCGCCTCACCCTGGAACTGGCGACCCAGTAAGCGCCGTCACGGTGTTGTTCCCCGGGCCCGAGCGTGATCTTGGCTGCTTCAGAATAGGCGCCCGATGCGCTATTCATAGTCGCTGACCATGGTTGCAAACGTTTACCTGACGTCTCTCGCACTACTTCTTGCCGACTCGACCGCACCCAAGGCGTTTTCGCCCACGGGTGAAACCCCTTACCTGTCGCCGGCCGATGAGCTGGCCACCATCGAGGTCGCTGACGGCTACCGGCTTGAGCTGGTGCTGAGCGAGCCGGAAATCCGCGAGCCGGTGTCGCTGATGTTCGACGGCAACGGCCGCATGTACGTCGCCGAGATGCACACGTACATGCAGGACATCGACGGCACCGATGAATTTGCGCCCAAGAGCCGCGTCTCGCGCCACGAGAGCAGCCGGGGCGACGGCCGCTTTGACCGCCACACGGTGTTTGCCGACGGCCTGTTGCTTCCGCGCATGATGCTGCCGCTCGATGATCGTCTGATCATCGGTGAGACCAACACCAACGATCTGTTCGTCTACCGCGACACCAACGGTGACGGCGTCTCGGATCAAAAGTTGCTCTTCTACGAGGGCGGGCCGCGCGGCGGCAACCTCGAACACCAGCCGAATGGCCTGCTGTGGAGTCTCGATAACTGGCTGTACTCGACTTACAACGCCTACCGGTTGCGCTGGACGCCGCTCGGCGTGCTGAAGGAACCGACGGCCCCCAACGGCGGCCAGTGGGGCGTGACCCAGGACGATCGCGGCAAGGTGTGGTTCTCGAACGCGGGCGGCGAGCGCGGCATCACGAACTTCCAGACTCACATCGCCTACGGCGCGTTCAACGTGCCCCAACAACAGGACGCAGACTTTCGCGAGGTGTTTCCGCTGGTCGGCATCCCCGACGTGCAGGGCGGCCAGCTGCGCTTTCGACCGGGCGACAAGACGCTCAACCACTTCACCGGCACCTGCGGCCAGACCGTGTACCGCGGCGATCGATTGCCGGCGGATCTGCGCGGCGACGTGCTGTTGGCCGAGCCGGTCGGCCGGCTCATCCGTCGCATCAAGGTCGAGATGCGCGATGGCATCACCCACGTCAGGAACCAGTATCCGAAAAGCGAGTTCATCCGCTCGATCGATCCCAACTTCCGCCCGGTCAACATGACCACCGGACCCGACGGCGCGATCTACATCGTGGACATGTACCGCGGCATCATCCAGGAGGGCAACTGGGTGCGAAAGGACAGCTACCTGCGCACGGTGGTGAAGGCGCACGGGCTGCAAAACAACTTCGGGCGCGGGCGCATCTGGCGGCTGGTGCACGAGGGCTGGAAGCCGGGGCCGCAGCCGCGCATGCTGGCCGAGACGCCGCAGCAGTTGGTGCGCCAACTCGCACATCCCAACGGCTGGTGGCGCGACACCGCGCAGAAGCTGCTGGTGCTCCGCGGCGACCGCACAGTGGTACCGCAGCTGCAGGCAATGGCGCGCAGCCATGCCAACCAGCTGGCGCGCATTCACGCGCTGTGGACGCTCGAGGGACTCGATGCGCTGACGCCGGAGCTTATCGGAAACGCGCTTTCCAATCGCGATGCGGCGGTGCGCGAAAGCGCGGTGCGAGTCGCCGAGTCGTGGCTGAGGACGCGGCCCGAGCATCCACTGCGCGCGCGGGTCACGACGCTGGCGCAGGATCCCGACCCGACCGTGGTCATCCAGGTGCTGGGCACCGCGCGCCGGGCCGCATGGCCGGATCACCGCAAACTGCTGCGCGAGACCGTGGCGGGCAGTTCGTCCGAGGGCGTACAGGAGATCGGCGGGCGGCTCTTGCGCATGCTGGACGAGAACGAGACCAAGGGCATGCGCGCCGAGGATGTTGCGATGATGGAGCGCGGCCGCGGCATCTACAACGAGCTGTGTTTCGCTTGCCACGGCGAGGACGGCAAGGGCGCGGCCCTGCTGGGTGCGACCGCCGATCTGATCGCCGCCGCCAAGGCCGGTGGGCAAACCGCCAGCACGATCGCGCCGGCGCTGATGGGCTCGAACCTTGTCCTCAAGAACAAGGACGTGGCCATCAATATCTTGTTGCACGGGCTCACCGGCCCGGTTGACGGCCAAACCTACGCGGCCGCCATGGTGCCGATGCGCGACAACGACGACGCCTGGATCGCCGCCGTGCTGTCGTACGTGCGCAATAGCTTCGGCAACCGCGCCCCGTTGATCACGCCGGCGGAGGTCGCCCTGGTACGCGGCAAGGGCGCGCCGCGACCCCTGCCCTGGACGGCCGTCGAGCTGACCGCGTTGCCGAAGAAACCCGCGTCGCGGTGATCGTCACGCGAAGATCTGGTCGAGCTTGCCGGTGGAATCCGCAAACGAGGTGATCGGCACTTCGAGCGCATTGCACATTGAGACGTACAGGTTCGACAGCGGAATGGACTCGCCGAACTCGCGGCAGCGGGCCGTGCTCGTCGCGCGTGCCGGAAAGGCGCTCAGCGCACTATCGTGCTCGGTACTAGGAGCGCCTCCGCCTCGTGCAAGACGACCTCGTCAGGATCGAACTGCGCAAGGTCTGAAGCGACGGCGAAAAGCCTGAGGGCGCACGGCTACGACGTCATGGCCGCATCAGGGACGGGACGCAGCCCCTTGGCTTCGAGGTTCGCCTGCACGAAACCGTCGATGGGGGTGAGCAGCCATGCCCGGTCCGTCACCGGTGGCGGGGCGTGGTTCGTGATGGGCCGGAACGACCGGAACTGGCGCGCCTGGTCCGATGGTCGACTCTTCCCGCAACGCGACCGCTTCACCCTCGCGCGGATCGGGTGCGCCGCGCGCCGCGCGCCGCTACACGAAAAGGGGGGCGGGGTCCCTCACACGATCCCGAGCCACAACGCGAGCAATCGGGTGAGCTGGCGGGACGGCGACCGATGCGCGGCACGGATGGCGCTGGCCTGCGAGCGCGAGACCGGGGCGGCCGGTGCGCAGATCTCCACGAGCGTCCTCGATGCCTGGGCGCGCAAGCTCGCGAGCGCGGGCTGCATCGAGCTGCCCGCGTCCGAGGACCTCGCGGCCTGCGATCTGCGCGGTCGTCTGACCACCGGACAGGCCTGCGGCGCCGGCTCTCAGTGCGCCAGCGGTGTCTGCGTGCGAGAAGATCTCTGCGGGATCTGCACCGCCCGCGCGGCCCCGGGAGCCCCCTGCGAGCACCAGGACGCGTGCGCCATGGACTCGTCGTGCGTCGGTGGAACCTGCGAGCGCGACGTGCAAGAGGGCGCTGAATGCGACCCTGCCGGCACGCCCTGTGCCGCCGGCCTGGTCTGTCGCGCCAGTCGTTGCGGCCCGGCCGCCGCTGCGGGTGAGGCATGCCGTGAATCCGACGAATGCGACGAATCTCCGCACGATGCTGCAGCAACGGTCGCAAGGATTGCGGCGACAGGGAGCCACCACGCTGACGCCAGGCCTCTCCGCACGCGGCCCGGGAATATACAGCGGGGGCGCACCCACTGGTCCAGGTCTTGCCGCCTCCAGTTGATGTCCTTCACCCGCAGGGTCAGGCCTTCACCCGCAGCCCAAACGCACTGGCCGCTTGGCGTGGACCACTTCGTCGATACGTCCGAGCCGCCGGTGCCGGGTTCTGATCGCCCCGCGGATCTGGTCCATCAGCCGAAGCGGGCGAATCGCGGATACGAGAGCCGCCGCCGCTTCGCGGAAGCGTAAGCCGCGGCCCCGGGAGTGGCTGCGGCAACACGCACAAAACCGACGCTGCGAAAGCGGTTTCGGGCGGCCACTGTGGCAAGCCGTTCACACCTGCGCGTGCCGCCCGTCGGGCGTGCGCGCCGGCGGAACTGCTACTTGCGCTGGACCTTCTCAAGCCCAGCGACGTCGAGCCTGTCCTGATCCCGCCCAACCAGCCGCTTGTTTTTCAGCAACTCGGCCATTCCTAGAATAGCTATCGGTACACCGTCGTAGGTTGAAACGGCCCGCGCCAGCCATGCCTCGCTGAACTCCACACCGTCGATGCTTGTTGTCACGTCGATGCGGTTGGGCTCCACGCCCATCTGAAAGATGGTTCCAGGGATCGCGAGATCGTCGACGCTCAGGTCAGACATAGGCGCGCCGAACCCGGCCAGAGCGTGGTGCACGCGTTCGGCGTTGTCGCGGCTCGGCTCTACCCACACATCCATGTCCTTCGTGTATCGGGGCGCCGTGTAGAACATCACGGCATGGGCGCCGACGACGATGAACCTAGCGCCCGCGGCGGATAATGCGGAGAACAGATCTTTGAAGTCGGGGTTGCTCGCCACTTCCGCCTCTCATGCGATCGACCTCACCGACCATGTCCCACGCCGACGCGAAGATTCCTTCCGCCCCCACGCGCTGCCAGAATTCCAGGTCGAATGCACCGTCGTCGCGCTGACCACCGCGAAGAACCCGCGACATACGGATGGGGGCCCGCTGCATCTGGGCAAGTCTAGCAAAATGTCGTCGAACGCGTATCCATTGAGAGCGACCGGCGGTCTCCCGCGGGAGACGGGCCAGTAGTCTCACCGAGCCGCGTGGGCAGGCGGATGAGAGAGCGCCGGACCTGAACTGAACCCGGCTCAGTTAGCGGGTCCACCCATCCACGACGGCCCTGAAACCGTTACGGACGGTGTCCGCTTGCGCCTTCACCGCCGACAGCTTCTCCTTCCAGGCCAGATCCAACGTGTCTGTCGTGATCGGGTCGATGGTGGGTCGATCCCCGGGGCAGAGAATGCAGAGTTTCATGGCGGCGGACGCTAGGCGATCGTGGGCGGCATGCATGACGCCATCCGCGTCCGCCGCCGCTTTGAGGATGATCCCGCCGCCGGGATTCTGGGAGAGGGGGGCGCGGCGGTGGTCGGCACGGCGAGAGTAGTTGAACGTCGCTCGGAGGCAGGATTCGCCCCCTCCTGCCCACTCCGCTCTGCCGTCTCCGGATTCGTTCGCCCCTCTTGGGCATGCGCCCCGAGGATGTGGCGATCATGGAGCGCGGCCGCGGCATCTATAACGAGCTGTGTTTTGCTTGCCACGGCGAGGACGGCAAGGGCGCGGCCCTGCTCGGTGCGACCGCCGATCTGATCGCCGCCGCCAAGGCCGGCGGGCAGACCGCCAGCACGATCGCGCCGGCGCTGGCGGGCTCGAAGCTTGCGCTCGCCGGCAAGAACATCGCGATCAATATCCTGTTGCATGGGATGACCGGCCCGGTTGACGGCCAGACCTACGCGGCCGCCATGGTGCCGATGCGCGACAACGACGACGCCTGGATCGCCGCCGTGCTGTCGTACGTGCGCAATAGCTTCGGCAACCGCGCCCCGTTGATGACGCCGGCGGACGTCGCCCTGGTACGCGGCAAGAATGCGGCGAGGCCGCTGCCCTGGACCGCCGCAGAACTGATGGCGTTGCCGAAGCCCGCGTCGCGCTGATCGTCACGCGAAGATCTGGTCGAGCCTGCCGGTGGAATCCGCAAACGACGTGGCCGGGACTTCGAGCGCGTTGTTGCCCCGGCACGACCTTCCTGTGCGCCGCCGTGGCGCCGTCCAAGGCTGCCGGGGCTACGCGACGCTTAGATACGTGTGTCGCTCGCAAGTACACTCCGCGCCATGGCAACCAAAATGGCATCTCTGTCGTCGAACGGCTCTTCGAGATCATCAACTCCAAGCGGGTCGACCTCATGGACAAGGTCTTCACCGAAGACGCCGTCATGGAATGGCCGCAGTCGGGATCGAAGCCCGTGAACATCCGGGGGCGACCGCCGCGCTCGATCTCGGCGCGCCATTTGGCGATCCGCCTGGGATTCCAGAATGTGGCGCAGCGATCTAGGTAAGAGAGAACGCCTCCGTCCGGTCACGCTCCAGGAGGAGACGTGCCAGACGAGAATCCGGTCCGAAGGACGGGGGCGTCCGCACTGCCCTGCTTGCCGGCAAGGTCGAGCTCCCGAATGGCGGTGTCGGGCGATGCCGTTCACCACTCCCTCAGAAACTGCGCCTTCGGTCCGGGTCCCGGCAACCTGAGCGTTCTGACCAGCAACGCAAGTCGTTCTTCGAGAACGCCGAAAGCACCCAGCGGCAGTACGCGCTACGTCAGCGTGCCGTAGCGCTCGGCTGGCCTCAGGATCGCGTCGTCGTGCGGCGACGCACGGGATCGGTCCGCGCCGGGCTGTCGTGGGCCTGGTAGCGGTCGACGGTGGTGACCGGTCAGGGCGGGGGCGTGAGCACGGCGCTCGGTATCAGGGTCGCCACGTCGCACGTGGCGTTCCCGCCGCTGGCCCAGCGGAGACGGATTTCAGCGGTGCCACCCATCTGGAACCATTCGATGCGGATGTTGTAGGCCTGGTTGGCCGTGAGCATGATGGGCGTGAGATTACCCATCATCGGATAACGGCTGGTGTGTTGACCGGGATCCGCTGCGACCATCATGTCGCTCACGAAGACCGTCACCTGGTCGTTCGAGAACGGGCAAAAGACATACGTGTCCGTCGCAGTCGGGGTAATGGAGCCAGTCCAGCGCGCCGAGTAAGTCCCGTCCGTTGCAATCGAGGGATCCGGGCTCTCGGTGTTGGTCCAGGCAAAGTCGAGAACCGGATCGACGCGGACCAACTTGGATTCGGTCCAGTCGGGGTTGCGAAGTTCGCTAAGGCCAAGGCCACGTGGAAGGGCCCCTCCGGCCGCTACGACGTGACCATCGTGGCGCTGACGGAAACCGACGGTGAGTGTACCTTCCGCCTCAACGTGGGGGCCACGAAGGTCGGCGAGAAACAGAACCCGGCCTCAACGACCGACTACCTGGAGGAGATGCACACCTTTGCAGGAGTCATGATCGCGGCGGGCGACGTCATCTCAGTCGATGCCAATGTTCATTCGAACATGAAGATCCCGGAAGCAGCCGTGACCGCGTGCGGGAAGGCCAACGCCAACGGCGGCCGGGCGTGGGCCCGCGGGCGCTGGGCCCGCATTGTCTTGCTGCCACGGCCATGACTTTCGCGTCCGCCTTCGCGCCGCATCCGCTCGCTCGCGCCCCAATCCACAGCAGCCGCTCGGCACCAACATCAAACATCTGACCGATGCGGCCCTGGGCGCCCTGACAGCGGTGGGCTTCGGAAACCACATCAGCGCCAAGGAAGGTGGCGTCCCAGGGTGAGCGCGAGCGCAGCAGGACGCTGCGGGACTAGATTTGGATGAATGAACTAGCGCTCAGTCAGGCGGCGGCGGTCCCGCGGCGGCACGGGACTTCGTGCCCTGAAGACCGGCTCCGTCGGCCTGTGCGCTTTGGGTGGCGCGCTGATCGGCCGACTCCGCTGCCGCCGCCGCGCCAGATGCAGGAGCGGGCGCGGATGGCGGGCGGCTCTTGCGCATGCGGGACGGGAACGAGACCAAGGGGCTGCGCCCCCAGGATGTCGCGATGGAGCGCGGCCGCGGCCGCCGCAAAGGCCGGTGGCCAGACCGCCAGCACCATCGCGCTAAACGACGTGGCCGGGACTTCGAGCGCGTTGCACATCGAGACGTGCGGAGAACCTCGTGCTGGGGGGAGCCCGAGGTCACAGCCAAGCTGGCCCGACGCGGAATCGGGATTCTCGATCCCCATTTCCCGCGGCGGTTCGCCGAGGGCAAGAAATCAGATGGTCGGACGGGGTGCGTGCCCTCGCGGCGACCTTGCGCCACGGCCTCGGCAGATGACCAGGTATCCGTGCGGCGCTCCGGTCGTTGTTGCAGGCATGAGATCGCCACGCCGGTTTGCCCCCATGGTGTTCACCCTGGCGATCGTCATGGGGGCTTGTTCCGACGACGAGGATGCGGCGGTCAGCTCCGAGGCGTCAGCGCGGCGAGCGTGGGAGGGGCTCGACGGTTTTGTCGAGCAGGGTATCGACCTCGGCTTCAAGGGCATGAACGCCGCCAAGGGCGCCAGCATCCCCGCGCAGATCTCCCCCGGCCAGAAGGGCGGCACGCTGACCGTGGTGGGCAAGGTCGATCAGGGCAACTCGGACAACAAGACCATGGACATCAGCATCGGCATGGTGAGTTTCAGCAACGACGGAAAGATCAGCTACGACACGCCGGCCGACGTCGCCATGCAGCCCAAGCTGGGCATCAAGCTGATGAAGATCCCGAACGGCGATCTTGCCGGCACCGTGACCGGCGTGTTCGGGATGACCGGCGAGCTCAAGGGCGCGGTCACGCTGACCTTGACCATCGCCGCCAAGCTGGAACCCGATCCCGTCACGATGTTGCGGCGCCGGACCGGTACGACCGTCATCTCCGGTACGGCGGAGTCGAGCTACGGCAAGTACATGGTCATGATCACGCGCTGAGGGCAGCGGCCGGAGTAGGGCACACGACGGGTACGTCGACGTGTTGAACGCCTTGGCGCTGCGCACCGTCACTGGCGTCGAGACCCAGGACACTCCGCTATTCCAGCAGGCCACCGGCTATCTGCCGGCCATGAGCCTGCGCCTCGGCGCCCGCTACAAGTTTTAGCCCGCAGCTTGCCCTGGATTGGGGAAAGGCCTATCCGCCGAGTCGCTCGATAAGGTACGGGATTGCGGGTCCGGCGAACTGTGTTTCGCTTGCCACGGTCAGGACGGCAAGGGCGCGCCCATGCTAGGTGTGATCGGGCGACAGAAGAGTCGGCCGAACTACGTCCCGTGCTTGCCGGTCGCGACCGCCAGCGGATGGCGCCAGCGCAGACCTGGAATGCGCGCGAAATCGGCGTCGTTGGTCACCCACTCGCAGCCGTGCTCGATGGCGACGGCCGCGTGATAGATGTCCGCGACCAACGGACCGGTGGCCTGGGTGGCAGCCATCAGATCACTGAAGATCTGCCAGTGCCGGCCGCCCGGGCGCACCGGGCGACACCCCGGCCGCCTGCAGACCTCGTCAAGGAACTGCATCGCGACGGCCGGCGGCGTGGCATCGCGGAAGATGCGCTGGTTGGTCACGATGCGCAGGAACCCGGACATCACCACTTCCGACATCGCGAATGGCTCGACGCCCTCAACCACGCGGCGCAGCCAGTTCGCGTAGGCCACGTGCTCCGGCGAGTCGGACCGATGCGCGTAGATGAGGACGTTGACGTCAGGAAGAAACATCGTCGTCGGCATCGGCCGCTCGCGCCGCCGTCCGCACGGTGAGCCGGCTGGCCGCCTCTTCGTCTTCCGCTTCCTTGAGCCGGCCAAACGAAAGCCCGGGAAGCAAGCCGCCGCGGCCGAAGGTTACCAGCTGGAACGGAGCCGCCGCCGACGCGGCGGGAGCGCGCAGCAGGCGGTCGCGCAGGGCAGCCTCGATAAGTTCGCCCAAGGTCACCCCCTCCTGCTGCGCCCGCCGCTTGGCCTTCTGCAGGAGCGCATCGGCGATGGCGATGGTGGTACGCATCCGGGCCCGATGTTAGCTGCTTGACATCTAATCATCAAGGCTGATGCACTGATGTTTCCTGGTACCGATTCTGACGCTCCAGTCCCGCGGTGTCGTTCGACCTCGCGAAGTAGGCGGGAGCGGCTACCAGCCGGTCAAGAATGCGGCGAGGCCCCTCACGCGAAGATCTGGTCGAGCTTGCCGGTGGAATCCGCAAACGAGGTGATCGGCACTTCGAGCGCATTGCACATCGAGACGTACAGGTTCGACAGCGGAATGGACTCGCCGAACTCGCGGAACTGGCCGTGCTTGACGCCCATGTTGCGCGCGCCTGCCAGCACCAGCGGGCAGTTGCGTGCATTGTGGGTGGTGCTGCACGCCGAGCCATAGAACGCCAAGGTATTGTCGAGCAGCGGGCCGTGCTCGTCGCGCGTCTCGGACAGGCGCTTGAGCAGATACGCGTACTGCTGGGCGAGAAACTGGTCGTAGCGCGCCCAGCGCTCGAACGCTCCCTCGGTGCGATCGTGCGACAGAGCATGGTGGCCGCCCTTGAGGCCAAGCGCGATGACCGGGAACTGATCGCCCCAGCCCATGCCGTCCTCGCGCGCCAACATGTAGGTGGCGACGCGGGTGGTATCAGTCTGGAAAGCCAGCACGATGAGATCGCACATGGTGCGGATGTATTCGGCCGGATTGACCTGAAGCGCGCCCAGGCGCAGGTGGCTGGCGTCGCCGGTCTTCATCGGCTTGCCGATCCACGACTCGGCGCGGTTGATGCGATCCTCGATCTCGGCCAGCGTCGTGACGTACTCGTCAAGTCGATCCCGGTCGTCCCTGCCAAGCCGGCGCGACAGATCCTGCGAGTCGGCTTTCACCAGATCGACGACCTTGCGGCCCTCAAGCAAGCGACGGCGCGTGTCCTCCTCGGAGGTAGCGTCACCGGCATTGCAATAGCGTCCGAAGATCTGGCGCGGGCTCGCCTCCGATGGCAGCGGACTGCCGTTGGGACTGAACGACAGGGTCGAGACGCGCGACTTGTAGCCGATGCCGCCGTCGCACGACAAGGTCATGCACGCGTGACGGGTGGCGCGGCCAAGCTGGCGAGCGACCAGCTGGTCGAGCGAGATGGAGTTGTGGTACTCACCGCCGATGTCGCCGCCGGTCAGGAAGGTATCGCCCGCCGCGTGGCCCAGCAGGCTGCGGCTGCGCGGGTGCGACAGACCACCGATCACGGTCAACTGCTTGCGGAACGGCTCAAGGGATTCCAGCGTCTTGGTGAAAGTGAAGTCACGGCCCTTGCCCATGGGAAACCAGCTCCACTCCTTGTGGGCCGCGTGCTCGGGTGGCGGGATGCTGACGCCATTGGGCGCGTAGAGCACGCACAGGCGCCGGGGCCGGGGCCGCGCCGCCTCGCGCGCGCTGGACATCGCTTCCAGGTAGGGCAGCGCGCAGGCCACACCGGCACCCTGGAGAAAACGTCGACGGTCGATGGGCCGAGTCTTGGGCATGGTGGGTCCTCGTCAGTCCTGCATCTGTCGTTCACTTGATCTGGAAAACGTCGCTCGCAATGACCGCCAGGATGAGATCGCGCAGGCCGTCGCCCTGGGCGGCGGTCGCCGCGCAGATCTCCTTGACCGCCTGGTCGTCGACGAAGCCCGGGGTGCGGCCAAGAGCATATGCCGCCAGGTGGCGGACGGCGCTGCGGCGAATCTGGTCGAGCCGGTTGCGCAGCAGGTACCCCTTGAGCTCGTCGATGCCGTCCACCTTGCTGCCGTCGGACAGTTCAGTGGCGGCATCGACAGGCGACGTGAACGGCTTGCCGGCGACCAGCTTGGTGATCGCGGTGCGCGCCAGGCCCGCGGCATCAAAATGCTCGAACGGGATGCCCCAGGGATCGAGTTTGCGGTGGCATTCGCGGCATGCCTCTTTGCTGCGGTGGATCTCAAGCTGCATCTTGACCGGCAGCTTGGCTATCTCAGGATTCTCGCGATCGATCTCGGGCACGTTGGGCGGTGGCGGCGGTGGCGGATCGTCGAGGATCTTCTTGGCCAGCCACACGCCGCGTTTGATGGGGTGGGAATCTTCGCCGGTCGAGCGGCCGACCAGGAAGCTGCCTTGGCCGAGGAGTCCGCCACCGCGCCCGCCCTTGAGCAACTTCACCCGCTGGAACTCCGGCCCGCTGACGCCCCCGATGCCATAGAACGCTGCCAGATTGCCGTTGAGCAGCGTGTAGTCGGCGTCTATGAGCTCGCCGAGCGGGCGGTTCTCCTTGAACACCCATTCGAGAAAACGCCAGGTTTCCTGGCGCATGTCTTCCTTGACGAAGCGGGTGTAGCGCGGCTGCTGTTTGACATCGACGCGGACCCGATCGAGCGCGCCCAGATCAAGCCACTGCGTCGTGTAGCTCTGGAAGAAATCGCGCGACCGCGGCGCGTTGAGCAGGCGCACAGCTTGAGCTGCCAGCTGCGATCGCAGCTTGCCCTCAGCGGCGAGCGCCAGCAGCTCGTCGTCGGGCATGGTGTTCCACAGGAAGTAGGACAAGCGGCTGGCCAGGGCGTAGTCATCGAGCGGCTGGTCGCGGGTACCTTCGACGTGATGGAGAAAGCTTGGCGACGACAACGCGGCGGCCAGACTGTCGCGCATCGCCACCTCGAAGCTGGCACCCGCCTTGAGCTGCCGTTGCCAAAACGCCAGGTGCCGTTGCAGCTGCACCTCGGTCGGCGGACGGCGGAAGGCGCGGGTGAGAAAACGCTCTAGGATCTGGCGCGCGTAGGTCTCCGGCTCGGCCTTGCGGGCATCGTCGAAGAAGATCCGACGGTGGCTGACCGACGGCCACGACTCGGTCACCGGCCCTTCGAACTCGATGGACTTGATGATGAGAGCTGGTGCGGTGTTCGCGGCCTTGCCGGACAGGACATCGTTCCACACGCCGATGACCATCATGTTCGACAGGAACTCACGATCCTCGGGATCCACGACCGGCACGGGCAGGTTTTCCAGCCGGCCGCGAAACTCGATGACTTCGGGCTTGGAAGGCTGGGCATCGACGCGCCTTGGCCGATCGAAGGTGGCGTACTCCATGCCGTCATCGAGGCGGTTGCCGGCGAACGCGCGCAGCCAGGGCGCCTCGCCGTCGGCGCTGGCACGCGCGACCGTCACGCGCAGCACGAAGGCCCCTTCCGCCGGAAAATCGCGCAGCACCAGATGCAGGTTGGGGTTCGGCCCCTGCCAGATCTGGGCCTCGCGTTCGACGTGCGGCTTGGCCGGCATCAGCAGGACGCCGCGCTGGTCAACTGAGAAACGCGCGGCGCTGTTCTTGCTGTCGTGGTCTTTGTCGTGGTCTTTGTCGTGGTCTTTCGAGCCGCGCAGATCGACGAAGCACCGATCGCGGAGATCGCCCTTGGGTTTGAGCGTCGGCGTCTTGACGGCGCCACGATCGGCGAAGGTTTCAACCAGAAATTCTTCGGGTTTCAGGGGCTGGGCCTGGTAACCAAGATCGACGCTCTTGTGCTTCTGCACTTGCTGCGGGCCGAACACGTAGCGAAAACGCCAGGCCGGTGGCGGCGGCCCGATCGACAGCGCGCGATCGAGCGCCGTGCGCGCAATCTTCATGGTTTGTTCGAGGTGCAAGGTCGAGCTAGCCAGGATGCGTCCGTCGTTCTGCATGCCCATCCGCGACGGGCTTTCGGGCGGCAACAGCCGCGTGTAGTCGCTGTCGATACCCAGCAGATCGCGCAACGTGTTGGTGTACTGCTCGCGGGTCAGACGGCGCAGCAGCGACGCGGCCTGCGACTGCTGCACCCTGGCCGCGTCGAAGAGGCCGCTCGACAGCCAGTCGGTCAGCATACGGCGCTCCGCGTCGGTCGGCTGCGGCGCCTTCTCGGGCGGCATGTCGCCCTTCTGCAAGTTCGAAAGCGCGTCCTGCCAGTGCTCGGCGTCCCGGCCACGCGCGATGTCGTAATCCAGCTTGTCGAAGCGCAGTCCGCCCTTGGCCTTGCTGGGCCCGTGACAGCCTTGGCAGTATTTCTTGAGCAGCGGCTTGACCGCGGCAGACTGCGGCGACGGCGCGGCAGCGGCCAGCGCGAGGGTGCCAAGAGCAATGAGCTGAGCGAGCAACATCGGGGGAGCTGCCGGTACCGCCCGGCGCGGGCGACGAACATAGGGTGCCACACCTGCCGCCGCATGGGCAGGGGCATCGGGCCGTCGGGGCCCGCTGCGCTGTGACAGCCGCTACGCCGGCCGACGTCCCCGGCCTTGCCCCTCGACCCAATCGCCCGGGCGGTGAAACAGTGACAACGGTTTCAGTCGGAGCCCTACCGCGAACGGCTCAGATTGACAGGACGCCTCCGGGGCCCGCATCCTGCCGGCGCTCAGGAAGGAGCTCTCATGCGGTGCTTACCGGGTTTTGTCGCCGGCCTCGTGGCCTTATCAAGTGCGCCGGCCTTTGCTCTGGAGGAGGCCGACCTCAAGGACCCAGGTGGTCAGGTCATCGTCCGCTACGCGGTCGAGACCCCGACTGTAATGGCGCCCGCCGGCACCACCGACCCCGCCAAGCAGCTCGGCCTGTTCGTGTGCTTCCACGAGCACAACCACAAGGCGCCCGAAGAGGTGATCCCGGTCGTCGAGTCGCTCAAGCGGCTCAAGCTGTCAGAAGGCTATGTCGTCATCGGCATGCAGGACGGAACGCCACACGGCTATTCACCCGTCGATGATCACGAGCGCGCCGTCAAGTTGATCGCCTGGGCCAAGAAGACCTATCCCATCAACCCGCGCCGCGTGTATCTGTGGGGCCGCGGCGAAGGCGCCAAGATGGCGGGCGAGTTCGGCACCGAGCACCCCGACCTGGTCGCCGGCCTCATCACGTATTCGTGGGGGTTCTGGAAGGTGCCCAAGGTGAGCGATCCGGCGCTCGCCATTCCCGATTTCTACGTCGTCCTCGGGCTCAAGGATCTGCCCCACCATCTGTGGACGGTGCGCGAGGCCTACCAGCGCGTGAAAGCGCTTGGCTACAACATCATCTACCGTGAGGCGGAGGGCCTCGGCGGTCCCACCAAGCATCAGCCCACCAACGACGACGCCATCCTGTGGGCGAGCCGGTTGCGGCACAAGACGATGGCGCTATCGCCCGCGGAACTGGCGCTGCTCAAACCGTTCGCGGCCAAGAGCACGGCTCGCGCCGCGGCGCCCGATGCGGCGGCCGTGAAAGCCATCGCGCTGGTGGGCGGGCGGGCGGCAAGCGGTGCACTTGCGGTGGCGCTCGCGGCCACCAACGACAGCACGCGCTTGATGGCGGTTCAGGCCTGGCATGAGGCGAACTTCGGCGCGGCCGCGGCCGAGGCTCTGGCCAAAGAAGTGAAAGATCCCTCGGCCGAGGTTCGGCGCGCGGCCATCGCGGCGCTGGGCCCGGCGGCCAACTGGCGGCTGATGGCCGCGCAAGAAGCGCTGGTCAAGCTGGCGCTCGACAAGCAGTGGGACATCGCCGAGCGCCGCCTGGCCACGGACGCCATCGGCGTCGCGGTCAAGCTGCAGGTCCGTGGCTTCTATCAGGACTCGAAGCTATTCGGCGCGCTCATCACGCTGCTCGACGACGACGACGCGGACCTGCGCAAGAAAGCTCACGTCATCATGGGCCCGATCCTCATGACCAGCTATCGGCCCGACCAGCCGAAGCCCGATCGGCAGGCCGCCCTCGGTCGCTGGACGGCCTGGCTGGACCTGGTTAGCAAGCCGTAGCTGCGGCCGCGGATCGCCGGGCGCGGCGCCGGCGCTGGCGCAGTCCGCCTGCGCTGGCGGGCAAGCCGTTGTAGAACACGCGGCTCATGCGGTCGGCTCTCTTCGCAGCATTGCTCACGGGCCTCGCCACTGGCGTCGGCGCGCTGCCGTTCCTGTTCGTGCGCGGCCTATCGCGGCGGGCGCACGACGGCATCCTGGGTCTCGGCGCGGGTCTGATGCTGGCGGCGGCGACCCTCGGTCTGCTGTCCGAGGCGCTGCGCTCGGTGCACACGCCCGCGGGGCTCGACCTCGGCGCGCTTGGCGTGGTCGCCGTCGGCTTCGTCGCCGGCGTCGGGGTTGCCGCGCTGATGGACCGCTTCATCCCGCACCGGCACGCCGGTGGACACCACCAGCATCTGGGCCACGCGCCCGGCCACGATACCCACGACCGGCCCGGTGAATTGCGCCGCGTGTACGTCGTCGTCGGCGCCATGTCGATCCATCGGTTGCCCGAGGGCGTGGCCATCGGCGCTGGCTTCGCGGCAGCGGACGCGCCGCGGTTGGGCATGTTCCTGGCCGTCGCGGTCGCCCTGCAGAATGTGTGCGAGGGCATGGTGATGGGCGCTCCGCTGCGCATGGGCGGCGTGTCGCCGTTGCGCAGCCTGGCGCTGACCTTGCTGACCGGCCTGGTGATTCCGCTGGGCGCATGCGCCGGTCACGCGCTGTCAGCAGCAGCGGCGACGTTGCCGTTCGTGCTGGCGCTGGCCGGCGGCACACTGATTTATGTCACGTCGAACGAGATCATCCCCGAATCGCACAGCCACGGCCACGAAGGCACCGCGTCAGCCGGGGTGGTAACCGGGTTCCTCCTGACCATGCTGATAGGCGCGGTGGTCAAATGAAAGGGTGTAGAACCCTGCGCGTGAAACCCTTGTTGTTGGTCCTCGCCGGCGGACTCTTGCTGGTGCCGCTGGTGGCGTGCGGGCGCAAGGTCGGCGATCAGTGCAAGTACAACACCGATTGCAACGACACCACGTTCGATCGCATCTGCGATCTGTCGCAGCCTGGTGGCTACTGCACGATCGAAGGCTGCGACGAAAAGTCGTGCCCCGGCGAATCGGTGTGCATCCGATTTTTCCCGCGGGTGAGTCTGACCAAACCTTGCGATCCGGCGAAGATCGACGACTGCCTGTCCGATGAAGTCTGCCTACCCACAGGCCTGTGCGCCCCGCGCGGCAGCGAGCGCCGCTACTGTGCCCACGGCTGCGACAACGGTGGCGACTGCCGCGACAATTACGAGTGCCGGCTGGGCGGCACCCTGGGCAGCGTGCCCCTGACCGCGACACCCAGCAAGCCGGTGAAGTTCTGCGCGCCGGCGGTCATGAAATAGCGCCTCCGGACCGGGCCCGGCGGTGGCCCGTGGGAGAGCAGCGGCGGTGACCCCGACGATGGCATACGCGGCTCGCAGGCTGATCGGCGCCCTGACCGCGGTGGTGGGGGTTTCGCTTCTCGTGTTCGCCCTGCGCCACGCTGTGCCTGGCGATCCGGTCGACGCCATGCTGGGCGAGCAGGCAACCTCGGCCCAGCGCGACGATCTGCGCCGCTGCCTCGACTTCGACAAGAACCTTGCCGGCCAGCTCGCCGCGTTCGGCCGCGATCTGACATCGGGCACGCTCGGCATCTCGTGCCGCGATCGGCGGTCGACCGTGGCGTCGCTCATCGCCGATGTGTACCCGCGCACCGTCGAGCTGGCGGTGGCGGCGGTCGCGCTGGCTTTGTTGTTCGCCCTGCCGCTTGGCACCCTGGCGTCGTTGCGACCGGGCGGCTGGCTCGACAGCGCGGTGATGGCGGGCAGCCTGGCCGGCATCGCAGTGCCGACCATGTGGCTCGGGCCCTTGTTGCTGGCGTTCTTCTACGTGCGCCTGGGCTGGCTGCCGGGGCCCGCTGATCCAGCGTCGGCGCCGGGCGCGCTGTTGCTGCCAGCGTTCACCCTGGCCACGCATCTGGCCGCGATGCTGACGCGCATGACGAGATCGTCGCTGCTGGAAGTGTTCGCCGAGGACTACATCCGCACCGCACGCGCCAAGGGCCTGCCGCCGTCGCGGGTACTGATTCACCACGCGCTTCGCAATGCGCTTTTGCCGGTGGTCACGGTGGCTGGCATCCAGTTCGGCGCGCTGCTGGCCGGCGCCATCGTGGCCGAGAAAATCTTCGCCCGGCCCGGGCTCGGCACGCTGTTGCTGGACGCGCTGTCGGTGCGCGACTGGAAAGTGGTGCAGGGCGTGGTGCTGGTGGTCGCAATCTCGTACGTGCTGGTCAACCTGCTGGTGGATCTGGCCTACGCGGCGCTGGATCCGCGCATCCGGGTGAGCCGGTGACGGCGGCCGCGATGACGGCGGTGACGCCACGCTGGTGGCGATGGTTGCGGCGGCAACGACCCGCCACGATGGCGGGCGCGCTGTTCGTGGCGCTGTTCATGCTGGCGGCGCTGGTCGGGCCGCTGGTCGCCCAGTATTCGCCCGTGGCCCAGGATCTCGATCGCGTGCTGGCGCCGCCGGATCGGGCGCACCTGCTCGGCACCGATGAGAACGGTGGTGATCTGCTGGCCATGTTGCTGCACGGAGCGCGGCTCGCGTTGCTCACGGCAGGGACCACCGTGGCGATCTGTCTGACCATCGGCACGGTCGTCGGCGCCACCGCGGGCTACCTGGGCGGGTGGATCGACGAGGCTCTGATGCGACTCGTGGACGTGCTGCTGTCGTTCCCCGGCATCCTGCTCAACCTGGCCATCGTTGCGCTGGTGCAAAAGCCGTCGGTCGGCTTCGTGATCTTCGCGCTGGCGGTGAACGGCTGGGTTGGCTACGCGCGCGTGGCACGCGGGCAGACCCTGGCGGTGCGCGAGCGCGAGTACATCCTGGCCGCGCGCGCCGCCGGCGCGGGTTTCGCGCGCATCCTGTTTCGCCACGTCATCCCGTCCATCCTGGGGCCACTGGTGGTGCAGGCCACCTTCGGATTTGGCGGCGTCATCCTGGTCGAGGCCAGCCTGTCCTTTCTGGGCCTGGGCCCGGCGGTGCCGTACACCTGGGGCGCGCTTCTGTCACAGGGCACCACGTACCTGTGGCGGTCCATGCATCTGGCGGCGGTGCCGGGAATTGCTATCGCCGTCGTCGTACTGGGCTGCAACCTGCTCGGCGATGGGCTGCGCGATCACCTCGACCCGCGCACCCGATCGCGGTGACTCAACGCTGACCGCGCGCCGGCGCAGCTCTGGGCCGTCCGGGGGGAGGCCGGCGACGGCGGCCGCGGCGAGCTGCGATTCAGGGGGTACCATCGACGCGGCCAGGGCCTAGCACATGGGCGGCGAAGTCTCGCAGGTTGGCGCCCACGAAGGCTGGCTTCACGCCCATGGCCGCGAGCACCGCGAGCTCGTCTTCGATGAGGGACGCGTCGGTAAGCAGCGCCGTCTGGAGCCCGAACGCCGCGCCCGCCAGCGCGTCCGTCGCGCGATCGCCCGCCATCCAGGACCGCTCGGGCCGAAAGCGCGGGTGGCGCGCGAACACCTCCACCAGCAGCCCCGTCCGCGGCTTGCGACACCCGCAGCCATCCTCGGCGCGGTGGAAGCACACGTGCGAGCTCAGGATGATCCCGCCGGCGGCCTGCGCCCCGCGCAGCACTTCGGCGTGCACGGCTTCCAGGGTGACACGCGTCGTCTTGCCCTTCGCCGCCGCGGGCTGGTTGCTCGCGACGACGAGTCCGAACCCCGCCGCCGTGAGCTCGCGCAGCACTTCGGGCACCCAGGGGAACACCGCGACCTCTCCCACTCGCAGCGGGCTGTCGGGGCGCGGCTCGGCCGGGTTCGGCACCGTGAGGTTCAGGACGCCGTCGCGATCCAGAACGATCAGAGATTCGCGGTGATCCATCGCGCGATCTCCTCGAGCCCCGCAGGCGAGCCGATCTCGTGAAAGCGATCGCGCACCTCGAGGCCCATGAGCTGGCCCCGCAGGCTCAGGGCGTGAAACAGGTCGGCGAGATCGGCCTTCCCCATGGGCGGCACGTCGGTCTCGACCAGGCGCCGCTCGAGCGCGGTGAGGCCGTAGTCGATGTACGTGAACTCCGCGGGCGGCCGCGTCGCGCGCCGCTTGTCATAAAGGACGAGGCGCCCGTCGCGCAGCGGATCAAAGTCGCCGCGCGGCTCGAAGATCACGTTGCTCGTGTCGAAGCGCCCCTCGTTGTGGAACACCGTCATGAGCGCCGGGAGGCCCGACCGCCGAAAGCGCGCCCACACGTCGCCAAAATCGATGGGGAGGAACGAATCGCCGTACGTCACGAGGAACGCGTCGTCGAGCACGCCCTCGGTGAGCGCAAGGCGCAGGGCGCCCGCGGTGCCGCGCAGCTCGGTGCCCTCGTCGACGTACGTGACGCAAAGGCCGAAGCGCCCGCCGTCGCCCACGTGCGCGCGCAGCATGTCGCCCAGGTAGCCGATCGAGAGCACGACGTGCGTGACGCTGTGACGCGCGAGCCAATCCAGCTGGTGATCGATGAACGGCCGCCCCGCGACGTCGAGCAGCGCCTTGGGCCGCTCGACCGTGAGCGGCCGCATGCGCGTCGCGAGCCCGCCCGCGAGGATCACGCACTGCATGGGCGGCTAGGCCCCTCCGGCCTTCGCCGCCGCGTAGACGTGGTGGACGATCGTCAGCGCCGCGTGGGCGTCGCGCAGCCCGATGGGCGCGGGATGCTTGGCCTCGACGGCCTTCTTGAACGCCTCGAGCTCGACCTTCCAGGACAGGTCCTCGCCCGGGTACTCCCAGATCGTCGTCTCGGGTGGGCCCATCTCAGGCTTCATCTTGTAGTAGCTCAGCTTCTCGACGCCGTAGCTGCCGCCGAGGCCCTCGATGTGAAGCTTGGCGTCCCGACCGAAGATCTCGAACGAGAAGGTGTTCTTCCACTCGGTCCACGTCGCGTGCAGCCACGCGACCTGACCTCGGGCGGTGCGCAAGAAGAGAAAGCCGTTGTCCTCGGCGGGCATGTCCCAGAAGAACGTCGCGAGGTGCCCCTGCACGTACGGGAACTCGCCCAGGAACCAGCGCGACAGATCGATGAGGTGCACGCCCTGATCGAGCAGCTCGCCGCCGCCGGCGACCCTGGGATCGGCACGCCACTCTTTGTCATACCCCGGCCGACCGCCGTGCCCGTAGCGGCCGCGGATGTACATCATGGGTCCGAGCGCGCCCGACTCAAGCAGCTCGTGCGCCTTCTGCAGCGCCGGGTGATAGCGGTGGTTGAAACCTACGTGAACGCAGACGCCGGCGCGCTCGGCCGCGGCGATCACGGGGACGAGTTCGGCGGGGTTTCGCGCCGCCGGCTTCTCGACGATGACGTGCTTGCCCGTCTCGACGGCGGCGAGCGTGACCGCGGCGAGCGCGTCGTTGCTGGTCGCGACGAAGACGGCGTCGACGTCGGCGTGCGCGACGGCATCGCGCCAGTCAGTCGTCGCGACGGCGCCGCGCGCCTGCGCCGCGAGGGCCTCGGCGCGAGCGAGCACGGGGTCCGCGGTGACGACGACCTTGTCCCCGGGAGGCAGCGAGCGCAGACGCTTCTGCCCGATGAGCCCGCATCCGACGATCGCGAAGTTCATGGAAAGAAGGCGCTCATACCACGCCGGCATCCGGTCGTGGTAGGAGTCAGCCGTGTCCACTTCGGGCGCCCTGTCGTCGAAGACGTGCCTCGTCACGGGCGCCTCGCGTGGGCTCGGGGAGGCCGTGGCGCGTCGGTTCTGGCGGGAGGGCGCTCGGCTCGTGCTGGCCGTCCGCGACCCGAGTTCCGTCGACGCGTTCGTCGGCGGGGTCGGAGAGCGTGCCGCGCGCGACATCGTCGTCGTGCCCATGGACCTCGGCGATGTCGCAAGCGTGACGTCGCTCGTCGCGCGCGTGCGCGAGCGGGGCGTCGAGCGGCTCGACGCGCTCGTGAACAACGCCGCCTTGCTGGGGCCCATCGGCAAGACCTGGGATACCCCGGCGGCCGAGTGGTCCGCCGCTGTCACGGCCGATCTCGTCTCGCCCGCGCTGCTCTGCGCGGCCGTCGTGCCCTGGATGGCGAGCACGGGCGGCGGCAAGATCATCAACCTGTCGGGGGGCGGCGCGACGGGACCACGGCCCAGCTTCTCGGCGTACGCCTCGGCCAAGGCCGGCCTCGTCCGCTTCAGCGAGACACTCGCCGAGGAGGTCCGGGACCTCGGCATCGCCGTGAACTGCGTCTCGCCCGGGCCGATGGGCACGGACATGCTGGCCGTCATCGAGCGCGCCGGCTCAGGGAGCGCGGGCGACAAAGAGATCGCCGCCGCGAAGAAGGCCCTCGCGGGCGGTGACGAGACAATGCAGGCGGCCGTCGAGCTCATTGTCTTCCTGGCGTCCGCACAGAGCGACGGGGTCACCGGAAAGCTGATCGCGGCGGTCTGGGACAACTGGCGCGACTTCCCTGCCCACCTCCCCGAGCTCGCCGCCTCCGACGTCTTCACGTTGCGCCGACTCGCGGGCCGCGACCGCGGCCTGCCCTGGGCCGACAGGTAGCGCGCGCGAAGGGAAGCGCCGGATGTTGTGCAAGATCTGTCAGGGACTGGCGGACGTCGTCGGCGAGAAGATTGGACGCTTCGCGAAGCGCGCCTTCGTGCTGCGCCGCTGCCAGACGTGCCGGTTTGCGTTCGTCGAGAACCCGTGGGTCGACTATGCGGCGATCTACGACGCGGCCTACTACGAAGGGCGCGGCGCTGATCCTCTCGTCGACTATCACTTCGAGCTCGCGGAGCCGAGCCGCACGATCCGAACCTTCGAGTGGGACGGCATCGTCGAGGTCGTCGGCGGCCTGACCTCGCTCGACGCGCGGACGCGCTGGCTCGACTTCGGCTGCGGCAACGGGGGACTCGTTCGTCACGCCAAGGCGAAGGTCGGGTGCGAGGTCGTGGGCTTCGAGCAGGGGGCGATCGTCTCGGCGGCGCGCGCGGCCGGCATCGCGATCCTCGAGCCGTCCGATCTCGCGGCGCTCGAGGGATCGTTCGACGTCGTCACCGCGATCGAGGTCCTCGAGCACGTCGTCGAGCCGCTCGAGACGCTGCGCCAGATCCGGCGCCTGCTGCGGCCGGGCGGCCTGTTCTTCTTCACGACGGGCAACGCCGCGCCCTTTCGCGATCGGCTGCTCGAATGGCCATACTTCATCCCCGAGATTCACATCAGCCTGTACGAGCCCTCGAGCCTCGACCAGGCGCTCCGGCGAACAGGGTTCGAGCCCCGCGCCGTCGGCTACCTGCCCGGGTGGGACAAGATCATGACCTTCAAGATCCTCAAGAATCTGCACCTGCGGCGAAGGAACGCATGGCTTCGAGCCGTGCCCTGGCGCGCGCTGGCCCGGGCGGCCGAGCTTCGCTATCGCTTGAGCGATGTCCCGGTCGGCTACGCGGTCTAGCTGCTCCGGCGTGATAGATAAATGTCGTGATCCCGTCCTGGCTCCCGCGCGGATTTTCGCTCGACGGCTTTGAATCGAGGATCGCGCGTTCGGAGCGAGCGTTGATGTTCATCATCTTCGCCGCGACCACGACCCTCCAGCTCAACGGCATCCTGCATCACGGCTTCATGGGCCAGGACTGGGAGTACCACGCGGCGAACGCCGCGCAGGCGATCCAAATGCCGCCCCCTCGCTGGATCGTCTACGTCGGCACCAATCCCCCGGCCCTCTATTGGCTCAGCGCCCTCGTGCATTACGCGACCGGGACGACGGCCTACATCGCCGCCGCGAGCTTCGTCCTGGTCGTCCTCAACCTGGTCGCCCTGTGGGGCTGGGCCCGACTCGCCAACGAGGCGATTGGCCAGCCGAGCCTGCGGGTCGCCGCGCTGGTCACGCTCGCGTTCTTACCGTTCCGCGTGATTCATTCGACGGTGTTCGCGGCGGACGCGATCGCTGTGCTGCCGTTCACGCTCGTGCCGTGGCTCTTCTGCGAGCTGTTCCGGGTGGCCGATCCCCTTCGACAATACAAGCTGATCGTCGCCCTTTCCGTCGTGCTCCTCGCGGGCATCGTCTCGAAGTACACGATGGCATCGGCCGTGCCCGTCGCGCTCGGCCTCCTGCTCGTCCTCCGGCGAGAGCTCCCGTCGCGCAATGTCTTCGTGGTCGCGCTCGTTCTCATGGTGGTCGTTCCTGGCCTCTTCGCCGCCCAGCAGCACTACGTCTACTCTCACGTCACCTCAGGGCTCGGCAAACAAGATTGGGCGCACGACATGGACTGGCGCAGTCTCGTCATGTTTCGCAGCGCCGACGTGGACGTGCTCCGCGCCCCCACCTACGCGGAACAGATCTCGCTGCGCGGGGCCCAGGTCTACAACCTCCTCGTGAACAATCGACACAGCTATCCCGCCCTCCTGCACCTCTCGATGTTCACCGACCCGATGAACATCTATCAATCGGACCCGATCGACTCGTATTTCGGCGCGCGAGACGGCCTGCACCAGGCGTTGATGATGGTGGCCGTCAACTCGGCCATTCCGCTGAGCGTGCTCATGATCGTCGCGACCGGCGTCTACCTTTTTCGCGCGCCTTCGTATTTGCGCGGGCGTCGCGCTTCCCCGGCGGGCCGGCCGCTGCTGACGGTGGTCGTGCTCGGCTTCAGCGTCGCCTTCTTCGCCAACATCGCCGTCTTCTTGCCGCTCGTGCGATACGCGTACTACTACGGGTATTGGCAGGCGCGCCTCGTGATGCCGGCGCTTCTCGGGTTCTGCTTCCTGGGATTCGTCTTTCTAGACGAGCGGCTGCGATCGAGAGCCGCCCGCGCGGCGGTCTTCGCCTACACCGTCGCGCAGGCCGCGCTGCACGTGAGCTTCCTCTGGGTGCGAGGGCCCTGAGCGCGTCAGCCGCGTGCAGAGGGAGCGCCGGGCTCCAAGACCGGAAGTCGCTACCTGTACCAGACAAGGTCGCGACGCGTCCAGCGACCGCGCCCGCGACGACGCGGCGGTGGAAAACGTGCTAGAGCATCGTCTCCGCATGAGCCAAGACCCGGATGCAGAGGCGAATCGGGAGGCCTCGCCCGAGCCGGCGATTGAGGACGCGGTCGCCGCGGATGTGGCCCCGGCGCCTGCGGCGCCAAAGGTGACGTCGCCCCCGAGCTCGCGCTTCGGCCCGCGCGGCGTCGCGGTGCTCGTCGGCGGCGCGCTCATGCTCGCGGTCATCTCGACGTGCGTGGCGGCGTTCGTCATGCAGATGACGGGGGCGCTCCACGTCAACGACTCGGCGACCCTTCGCGACTTCGTAAACCGCAACCAACTGGCGCCCGGTCCGCGCGGCCAGCTGCTGCGCTGGCTCGCCGTGGCGGCGGCCGGCGGCGGCGTCGTGGCGTTCGCCCTGTACCACCTGGCGAGACCAAGCCGTCCCGCGTTCAAGCGAGCGGCGCGCGTCTTGCGGACGGCCCGGCTCTTCGCGCCCCTGGCGCTCCCGGCGCTCACACGCCCGCTGCTCCTCGCGACGGAGTGGGACGGCCTGTCGCGCGCGGGCACCATCGCCCTGGTGGCGCTGCTCGCGGAGCGCTGCTTCCGTGCCGCCGCCGCCGAGCTCGCGGCCGGGAAGATCGCGCTCGCGCGCCTCAGCGCGCGCGCGGCCCATCGAATCTCATCGTCGGGCGCACCGCGGCGCCTTCGAATCGCGCCCGCGACCGTCGTCGTGCTGTTAGGGGTCGCGTTCTATGGCGTCTGGATGAGCTACGGGACGATCCTGCAGCACCGTCAGTTCGCGACCTTCGCGTACGACCTCGGCAACTACGACAACATGTTCTTCAACACGCTGCACGGCCGCCCGTTTCGAACGATGAGCGTGCTGCCGACGGGGGGGAACTGGTCGATGCTCAGCAACCATGCCGAGCTGACGATGTTCCTGCTCTTGCCTTTTTATGCGCTGCGCCCCGGCGCGGAGACGCTGCTCATCATGCAGTCGGTCGCGCTGGCGCTGGGCGCGATCCCGCTGTATCGCTTCGCCTCGCGCCGCCTGCCGCGGCCTGCCGCGATGGTGCTCGCGCTCGCGTACCTGCTGTACGCGCCCATGCACCAGTCGAACTTCTACGACATCCACTTTCAGCCGTTCGCGCTGCCGTTGACGCTCTGGGCGCTGGACGCGCTCGACGCCGATCGGCCGCGCCTGTTCAGCCTCGCCTTCGTGCTCGCGTTGGGCTGCCGCGAGGACGTTCCCATCGGGTTCGCCGTGCTCGGCCTGTACCTCTTGTTCACCGGCCAGAAGACGCGGATGGCGTTTGGGATGACGATCTTCGCCGTCGTCTACTTCGTCGTCATCAAGGTCATCGTCATGCCGCGCTTCGGCTCGTGGTATTTTAACGAGTTTTACCGGGAGCTCTATCCGGCCGTCGAAAACACCTACGGCGGCATCGTCAAGACGCTGCTGTCGAACCCGACCTACGTCTTCAAGACGTTGGTCACGACGGACAAGTTGATCCTCGTGCTGCTCGTGCTCACGCCGCTCGCGTTCCTGCCGCTGCGCCGGGGTTCCCTGTGGATGAGCCTGCTGCCCGCCGCGCCGTTCACGATCCTCACGACCGCTTACTGGCCCACGGTCTCGATCAGCTTCCAGTACAGCCTGTTCTTCGTGCCCTTCATCTTCACGGCCTCGGCGCTCGCCCTCGCGTCCTTCCGTCGCTCGGCGCAGGGCGGGCCTCGCCTGTGGGGTGCGATCGGGAGCATCGCCTTGGCGACGTTTCTGACGACGCGCGTCTGGGGCGCCATGCCCCCGGGCGACAAGTTCCGAGGGGGCTTCCGCGAGATTCCAGCGTTTCGTTCCACCTCGGAGGCGGAGAAGCAGAAGGCGCGCGACCTCGCCGAACTCGCCGCCAAGATCCCGCTTTCGGCCAGCATCTCGGTGAGCGAGGTCGAGCACCCCCACGTCTCAAACCGCATGGACGTCATGGTGCTGCGCGCGAGCTACGCGGGCGCTGACTACATCCTGTACGCCGAGGACTCGGGCGGCTTCGGCGCCGACGTCGCGCGCCGCGCGCTCGACAGCGGCGAGTACGAGGTCATCGAGCGCCGCCCGGCATCGCAGCTGGCGCTCTTGCGCAAGAAGAAGCCCTAACCAACTAGGCTGCAAAGAGCCAGGGATTCGCGCGCAAGTACTCAAGAGTGCGCAGGATGCCCTGATGGATCGTGAGCTTAGGCACCCAGCCGAGCGTCCGCATGCGACCGCAGTCGAGGAAGATGAACGGGCTGTCACCGATCCATCCGCGCTCGCCGCCGGAGTAGGTGAGCTTCGGCGTGACGCCGAGCGCACCCGTGATCCAGCCGATCGAGTCGTTCACGGCGCAGTACTCGTCGGTGCCGAGGTTGAGGATCGTCGGCTTGCCGTCGGCGCGCTCGATCGCCATGAGGATCGCGTCGATGCAGTCGTTGACATAGAGATACGACTTGCGCTGCTTGCCGTTGCCCAGCACGTGCAGGGCCGTGGGGTCGGCCTGCAACCGCTTGAAAAAATCGAACACGTGGCCGTGCGAGTAGCGCTCGCCGAGGATCGAGACGAACCGGAAGATCCAGGCCGAGTAGCCGAAGCCCGTGCAGTAGGCGCTGATGAGCCCCTCACACGCCCCCTTCGACGCGCCATAGAGTGACGTCTGCACCGGGAACGGCGCGTCCTCGGGAGTGGGGAACACCGTCGACTCGCCGTAGACGGAGCCCGTCGAGCTGAACGCGATCCGCTTGATGCCATTGTCGCGCATCGCCTCGAGGACACGGAAGGTGGCGGTCGTATTCTGCTGGAGATCCTTCTCCGGGTGCTCGGTCCCGAAGCGCACGTCGGCGTTCGCCGCCAGGTGAAACACGAAGTCGCAGCCACGCATGGACGCTGCCGTCGCGGCGCCGTCCAGGAGATCGCCCTTGACGAGCTTGAACCGTGGGTTCGGGAGCGCGTCGCGCAGAAACTCGCGGCGGCCCGTCGACAGGTTGTCGTAGCCGATGACCTCGTCTCCCCGCGCCAAGAGGCGGTCTACCAGGTTGCTGCCAATGAACCCTGCTGCTCCCGTGACGAAAGCCTTCAAGAATCCCCCGCGGAACGTTCGAACCCCAGCGACTCATCGACGATGAATTTGGGCCGCCGCTTCGTCTCCTCATACGTGCGCCCCACGTACGCACCAAGCAGACCCATCCCGATGAACTGGATGCCGCCCAGGAACAGCATCAGGATGACCATCGTCGCGAGACCCTGCACGAACCTGTAGATGTTATAGGCCTTCAGGAGCGCCACGACCGGAATCGCGCACAACGCCAAGCCGGCCATCGACATGCCGACGACGACCATGAGGCGCAGGAGGGAATCCGAAAAGGCGACGATGCCGTTGAAGCCGATCTTGAGGCTGCCCGTCAGGCGGTTGTACTTGCCCTCGCCGGCGGCGCGCGCGTCGCGGCTGAACGGCATCAGCACCGTCTTGAAACCCACGACGCTGGTCAGGCCGCGCAGAAAGCCGTGGCTTTCGCGCAGGGCGACGATCTCGCGCACGACGCGGCGATCGAGCAGGCGGAAGTCTCCGGTGTTGCGCGGGATCGGTACGACGGCGATGCGGTTGATGACCCAGTAGCCGACATAGGCGATGAGCCGCTTGATGAGCGTCTCGCCCTCGCGCGACGTGCGCTGCGGAATGACGACCTTGTTGCCGTCGCGCCAGAGCCGCACCATGTCGGGGATGAGCCGCGGGGGGTCCTGCAGATCACAGTCGATGATGACGACGGCCTGGCCCGTCGCGAAGGTCATGCCGCCCGTCGTCGCGGCGGGCTGCCCGAAGCGGCGCGAGAAGAGCAGCAGCTTCACGCGCGGATCGCGCTCGTGCTCCGCGCGGAGAAGCTCCACAGTGCGATCGGTGCACGGATCGGCGACGAAAATGATCTCGTAGTCCTCGGTGACCTCGGCGAGCACGGGCCGGATCGCGGCGAGGAACTTCGGGAGGGTCTGCTCTTCGTTGTAGACGGGCACAACGATCGACAAAAGATGCGCCATATATGCTGGGATCCCGAAGAACGCAGGCACATTAGCAGCGAGGCGAAGGAGGGTCCAGCGCACCTGCCGGGTCTCCCGGAAATGTGTTATGAGCGCCCAACTCCCGTGAAAGGCGCGCGCCCACCAGCCGAACGCCCGGGACCCTCGTGAACGAGAGCTCCGAATGGGAGGTCGACGCTGAGCTTGCTCCACCGTCGGCGGAAGCGACGGACGTGAGACGCCCCGAGGACGCGTTCGTCGCGCCCCTGCAACGGCGCCGATGGTGGCGTCGTCTTCGCCCTCAGATGTGCGGTCGCGAGCTCGCCATCTTCATCCGCGGCACGCTGCTGCTGGTGATCGCAGGCTTCAGCCTCGTGGAGTTCGCGCTCCAGCTCACCGGCGCCCTCTACGCGCGCGCACTGTGGAACCTTGCCGACTTCGTGAGCCGCAACGAGATCACGATGCGGGGGCGCATGCAGATGATCGGATGGCTGGGCGCGGGAGCCGCCGGAGGCGGTCTCGCCGCGCTCGTGATCTACCACTGGCGCTCGCGTGAGCGCCGAGTCGCCGCGCGGGCCGCCCGCGTGCTCCGCGCGGGCCGCTTGCTCTGGCCGCTGATGCTGCCGACCTTCGCCTGGTCCCTCGTCGCTGCGACGGGGTGGGACCCGATGTCGCGCGTGGCCGGGATCGCTTGCCTCGCGGTGCTCACCGAGCTCTCCGTGCGGAGCGCCGCCGGCGAGATGTTGGGGGGCCGGCTGGCGCTCGCGCGGCTCCTCACGCGCGCCGGGACCGCCGTGGGCCGCATCTTCGAGCGGGTCCGCCTCCGCATGCCGCTCGAGGGACTCGTCGTGATGCTCGCCGCCTTCTTCTACGCCGTCTGGATGAGCTGGGGCACGATCCTGCAGCACCGGCACTTCGGCACCGCGGCGTTCGATCTCGGCAACTACGACACGATGTTCTTCAATGCCCTGCACGGGAACCCCTTCCGTAACCCGTCGGTGCTCCCAGGGGGGCCGAGCTGGTCGATGCTGGGCTCGCACGCCGAGCTCACGATGTTCGCGCTGCTGCCGCTGTACGCACTGCGCCCGGGCGCCGAGACGCTGCTCGTGTTGCAAGCCGTCGCGCTCGCGAGCGGCGCGATCCCGCTCTACCGCTTCGCGGCGCGCCGTTTGTCGCGACCGATCGCGCTGGTGCTCGCGCTCGCCTACCTGCTCTACGCGCCGATGCACGAGGCGAACTTCTACGACTTCCACTTCCCGCCGTTCGCGCTCGCGTTCACGATGTGGGCCCTCGAAAGGCTCGACGCGCGGCGGCCCGCGCTGGGCGCGCTGTTCTTCGCGCTGGCCCTGGGCTGCCGCGAGGAGGTCGCCATCGGCTTCGCCGTCCTCGGTCTCTACTTCCTGCTCCGAGGCCAGCACACGCGCGCAGCCATCGCGATGACCCTAGTCTCCGTGGCGTACTTCGTCGTCGTCAGGCTCGTCGTCATGCCGCGCTTCCAGGGCCCGGGGCTGGCGGCCGCCGCCGCGGATCCAATGGGGCGGAGCCTGTACGGGGACGCGGTGAAGTTGCTAGTCGCCAACCCTCCCTTCGCCTGGAAGGCGCTCATGACGCTCCCAAAGATCGCGCTCTTCCTTCTCGTGCTCGCCCCCGTGGCCTTCCTGCCGTTGCGCCGCCGCCTCCTGTGGATGAGCCTCTTGCCTGCGGTGCCGTTCGCCGTCCTGACGATCGGATACGACCCCTCGATCCAGGTCAGCTTTCAATACGTCCTGCTGTACGTTCCTTTTCTCTTCTTCGCCTCCGTGCTCGCGCTCGCCGCCTTCCGCGGCGTGCCGGGCGGGCGCCCCCGCCTCGCCGGCGCCCTCGGCGGCATCGCCATGGCCACCTTCCTCACGACCCGCATCTGGGGCGCGATGCCGCCCGGCGACCAATGCAGCGGCGGCTTCCGCGACATCCCCGCGCTCCGACCGGTCACGAACGCCGAGAAGCAGAAGGCCGGTGACCTCGCCGAGCTCGCAGCCAAGGTCCCGAAGGAGGCCGCCGTCGCCGTCAGCGAGATGGAGCACCCGCACGTCTCGACGCGCCTCGATTGCCTCGCGCTGCGCTTGGGCTACGCCAGCGCCGACTACATCCTCTACGCTGAGGACTCCGGCGCCGGGGGCGCCGACAGCGCGAACCTCGCCCTCACGAGCGGCGATTTCGAGCTGGTCGAGCGGCGTCCCGGGTCACGCCTGGCGCTGCTCCGCAAGAAGAAGCGATAGCCTTCCTTTCGGCCCGACGATCTGCAAAAACAGCCCTCCTAGAATTAGGAAGGATCCTCATGACTGATTCAATCCCCAGTCTCGACAAGCTGAAGATCTTCGCCGACGGCGCGGCGCTGGCCCCCATGCTGGAGCTCTACAAGGACCCGCGCATCTCGGGGTTCACGACCAACCCGACCCTCATGCGCAAGGTGGGCATCACCGACTATCGGGCGTTCGCGCACGAGGTCCTCGCCGCCATCAAGGACAAGCCGATCTCCTTCGAGGTCTTCGCCGACGAGTTCTCGGACATGAAGCGCCAGGCGCTCGAGATCAAGACGTGGGGCGCCAATGTTTACGTCAAGATCCCCATCACCAACACGAAGGCCGAGTCCGCGGCGCCGCTCATCCGCGAGCTGTCGTCCAGCGGCGTGAAGCTCAACGTCACCGCGTTGTGCACGCTCGAGCAGGTACGGGAAACGGCGGCGGCCCTCAAGGGCGGCGCGCCATCGGTCGTCTCGGTCTTCGCGGGCCGCGTCGCCGACACGGGTCGAGATCCGATCCCCCTCATGAAGGAGGCGCTTACGATCTGCCGCGCCGCCAGCCGCGAGATCGAGCTGCTCTGGGCGAGCCCGCGCGAGCTGCTCAACATCGTGCAGGCCGCCGCGATCGGCTGCGACATCATCACGGTCACCAACGACGTGCTCGCGAAGCTGCCGACGATCGGCAAGGACCTCGGGCAGTTCAGCCTCGAGACCGTCCAGATGTTCTACCGGGACGCGCAGGCCGCGGGGTTCAAGCTGTGAGCGCCGCCAACGAGTTCGTTCGCCTCTTCCTCGACGAGACCGTCGAGGCGGTGCGCAAGATCGACGCCTCCGCCATCGAGGCGCTCGCCGTGGGCCTCGCCGAGGCGCGCGACGGGGGCGGACGGCTGTTCATCCTCGGCGTCGGCGGCTCAGCCGGCCACGCGAGCCACGCCGTGAACGACTTCCGGAAGATCTGCGGCTACGAGGCCTACTGCCCCACCGACAACGTCTCGGAGCTGACCGCTCGCGTGAATGATGAAGGCTGGGAGACCAGCTTTTCGGAGTGGCTGAAGGTCTCGCGGCTCAACGCCCGGGACGCCCTACTGATCTTCTCGGTGGGCGGCGGAAACGTCGAGAAGAACGTCTCGCCGAACCTGGTGCGCGCCCTCGAGCTCGCGGGCAAGGTTGGCGCGCCGGTGTTCGGCATCGTCGGCAAGGACGGCGGCGCCACCAAGGCGGCGTCGAAGGCCTGCGTCATCATCCCGACCGTCTCGCCCGACCGGATCACCCCGCACACCGAGGGCCTCTGCGCCGTCGTGTGGCATCTGCTGGTTAGCCACCCGGCCCTCAAGGTCAAGGCGACGAAGTGGGAGTCGACGAAGTAGGTTCGGGGTTCGCTGCCGGGACCCGCTTCGCTAGCGCTAGCGCTAGCGCTAGATGCATAGTCCAGCGCCGTCGCACGCTCTCGGCGGCCGGCACGGCGTGGCCGCGATGCTGTCGGTTTGCCTGGGTGGTACGAACGCGCACCTTCCCATCATGAACGGCTGGCCACAGCTCTTGCACGTCTCGGTGCAGGCGGTGTCACAGCAGAAGCCGTCGGCGCAGAAGCCGGACAGGCAATCGCCTGGCCTGGCGCACGCCATGCCGTTTGCAACCTTGTCGCGGCAAGCAAGACCGCCGGGGCACTCCTGGGTCGGCAGGCAAGCCACCGCGCAGCAGGTGCTGCTCACGCAGTTGGCGGAAGTGCACTCGCGGGTCTCGGTGCACGACTGTCCGTTAGGCCGGCGTGCCCGACACAGGCCGCCCTGGCAATACGCGGTCGTGGCGCACTCACTGTCCGATGCACACGAGTTGGCGCAGGCGTCGCCGCGGCACAGGTAGCTGCCGCAACCGCGCGGCGGCAGCGGCAGGCACGTGCCGGTGCCGTTGCAAGTCGAGGCCATCTCGGCGGCCCCGACGCAGCGGCGCGTGCCACAGGTGGTGCCCGCGGGGTACTTCTGGCAATCGCCTAGGCCATCACATTTTCCCGACCGCCCGCACGTGGTCGATGCCTCGACCACACAGCCGCCGGCGACCTTCGGATCGTCGCCCTGGAGCTTCGGCTTGCACGTGCCGGGCGATCCCGTCACGTTGCACGCCCGGCACGGGCCGGCGCAGTCGGCCGCGTCGCAGCACACGCCGTCGACGCAGTTGCCGGACTGGCACTCGTCGCGAAGAGCGCACGTCGCGCCCAGCGGTTTGAGCCCGCACGAGTTCGCGGCGCAGGGCTTGTTGCCCTCGCACTCACCGCTGTTGGCACATACGGTCCGGCACACGCCCGCGCTGCAGGTGTAGGGCGCGCAGTCCCTGACTTGGCCGGCGGTGCAGCCGCCGCCGCCGTCGCAGGTTCCCGCCTGCACGACCTTGCTGGTTGCGCCGGCCTGGCATGCCGGCGCTCGGCAGATGGTACCGGGCGCGTACTTGCGGCAGGCACCGGCGCCGTTGCACGTTCCGTCGAGCGCGCAGGTTTCGGGCTTGTCCTCTTTGCAGTCGTTGCGCAAGTCCTGGCCCGACGGCACCAGCGCGCAGGTCCCGACCTGGCCGGCAACGTTGCACGCCACACACGTGTCCTTGCAGGCGCCGTCGCAGCACACACCATCAGCGCAGAACCCGGTCCTGCATTCGCTGTCGGCGCGGCAGGTCGATCCGCTGACCTTGCTGCCTGCCACACCGAGGGCGTCGCCGCCCTCAGTGACTAAAACTAAAGGGCCGTCGCCACCGGCCGGCCCCCCATCGGTGGCACCGCTGCCGCCGCACGCATCGCCCTTGTTGTCGCCGTCGGCGTTTTCCTGGCCGACGTTGGCCAGCGTCGGGCAGTTGTCGATGTTGTCGGGCACGCCGTCGCCGTCGCTGTCCGCGGCCTTGCCTGCGGCCAGCACCAGATCGGCAAGGCTCTGCTTGCCCGGGGGCAACTTGAATTGCGCTGTCTTTTCTGACACCGGGTTGCCGGCCTTGAAGCCGACCGCCTGGATCTTGATCAACGGATCGTCAGGCCGCTTCGGGTACACGAGCACCGTGCCCAGTTCCTTGGCATTGGCCGCCGCTGCCGGCACCGGCAGGGTCATCACGTCGTAGGCCAGTCCGTGGCTATCGAAGACGCGCATCCGCACCTGATCCGGCAAGGGCGCTTCGGGGCCGTTCTGCACCGAGAGCAGCAGGCTGGTCGGTGTGTCGGTGCCACAGCCCGGCCACGGTCCCACGGCCGCTATCGATAGCGTGACCAGAATGCGAGCCGCCCGCGCGCTCAAGGCTTTGCCCCGAAGGTCCCTAGCGAGCCTCGCGTCCGGTACGAGTCGCCCGAGCCGATCGCGATGATCGTGGTCAGCGCCACCGCCGTCACGACAGCGCCAATGCCGGTCAGGAACCACCATTTCTTGTAGATCGGGTCACGGTGGTTGTCGCGCCCGGGCGGTGGCGTCGACGAGCCCATCATGATGGTGCCCCCGGAAGCACCTGGCGGCCTTTGATCGAGTATCGGCGGAGGTGCCGTCGCGCCGGCCATCGTCGTCGGCGCGGTGGTTGCGGCCCCCGGCGGCGCTGCGGTCGCCACCGGCCCAGGTGCGGGCTGCGCCGCCGCGTCCTCGGCGGCGAGCGCCACCTCGATTTCCTTGATCACCGATTCCACATCCACGCGCAGCTTGGATTCGGGCTCGATGAGCAGGTACTTCCGGTACATGGCCAGCGCCTTGCGCAGGTCTCCGCGTCGACGCTCGACGTGCGCCATGTTGACCAGGAACAGCGGCCGTTGCGACAGGCTGTAGCCAGCGTCGAATTCGCGGTAGGCCTCGTCAAAACGTCCACCCGCGAATGCGGCCTCACCCTTCTTGTAATGCTCGCGCGCCTGCTTGACGTCGGCGCTTTCCGGCGCCGCCACCGCCACTGGTGACACCAACGCACCTGAGGCCCACAGCACTGCCAGCAGTGGCAGCAGCCCGCGGCAATGCGAAAAACGGCTACTTGAACGGATCGATGGGAATGGCATTGCGTACCTTCACTTGCCTGGTTCGAGGACGAGGCGCCCGAACGGTGCCGGGATCGCCGGTTGAAGGCGAAGCGGCCGGCTCGGCCGCTTGCGCCAGCGTCACCAGGGCTGGCTTGTCATCGTCGGGCACCACCCTGATCACCCCGGTGACGTGGCCCGCGAGCGTGACTTCGAGCTCTACCGCCGCCGCTCCACGCGGTAACACGAACGACAGCGGCGTGATACCGAGCGCCTGGCTGTCGCCCACGCGCTTGACCGTGGCACCTTCCGGCTCTGAGCTCAGGCTGATGCGCACTTCGGGCGACAGCGCTGGCGCAGGCGTGGCGGCCGTTTCGACGGCAGCGGCCTCGGTGGTCGCAACTGGTGCAGCCGGTTTCTTCGACGGACCCGAAGTGGCCACCAAAATGACAATTGCGAGAACCACGGCACCACCGATCGCCCCTGCGATCATCAGACGTTTGCGTCCGTCGGGGAACAGCCCGGCGGCATCATCCACGGCCTCGTCGACCAGATTTTCCACCGACAGACTCACCATGTCGGGCATCGGCTGCGGCACCGCCTCGACGAGATCGGCCGAGGCTGCGCGCCCATCGCTGGTGCCTCCGGACATCTCCGACGTGACCGACTTGACGGTCGCTTCGCTGGCCGCCGCGCTGTCCATCAAAGCGCGTAGCTCCTCGGTCGGCGGCAACGCCATCTCGTGCGACAGCTCCTCCTTGAACAGGCCGCGCAGGAACCTGGGCAGCTCCTGCGACGCGAATTTCTGCTCGATGAGGTAGCCCTCTAGTTCCTCGGCCATGTCGGCGGCGTCTCGCCAACGCTCGTCCCGGTTGCGGCGCAGCGCCTTCATGACGATGGCATCGATGCGCGCCGGCACCGCGGGGTTCAGCTTCGACGGCGGCGGGATGTCCATGTCCTGGATCATCTTCATGGTTTCGATCGGTCCCGCCGCCTTGAACAGCCGCCGCCCGGCCAGCATCTCGTGCAGCACGATGCCGGTGGCGAACACATCGACCCGGTTGTCGAGCGCAATGCCGATCTTGATCTGTTCCGGCGCCAGGTACGACGACTTGCCTTTGACTTGACCCGGATCCGTATTGCCCGAGCGCACCGCGCCGGTCACCCGAGCGATGCCGAAGTCGAGCACTTTGACCGCGCCGGTGTGCGCCACCATGACATTCGATGGGGTGATGTCGCGGTGGATGATACCGAGTGGCTTGCCATCGACCGAGGTCAGCCCGTGCGCGTACGCCAGACCCTGGCACGCCTGCCGTGCGATCTCGGCGGCGACAGTCACCGGCATGTGCTCCTGCCGCAAAGCCAGGCGGCTCATCATCGACGAGATGGTGCGCCCCTGCAGGTACTCCATGGCGATGAAGTACTGGCCCTCGGACTTGCCGAACTCGTGTACCTGAATGATGTTCGGATGCGACAGGCGCCCGCACAGGGTGGCCTCGGAGATGAACATCTTGATGAAGCTAGGGTTCTCCGAAAGGTGCGGCAGGATGCGCTTGACCACCACGATGCGCTGGAAATCCTCCGGGCCGATGACCAGCGCCCGGAATACCTCGGCCATGCCGCCCGCGCCCAGCCGATCGATCAGGATGTAGCGGCCGTAGCGTTGCGGGCCCGGCGCGGTGTCCGCCGTCGCTGCCGACGGAGTGGGAGAAGCAACGGGCGGCGGGGCGGCCATCTATCCCACCGCCCCCACCGCCGCGGCGGCAGCCACGAGAGCGCGAAAGATATCCCCCGTTGTATGCATGAAGTCAGCAGATCGGACGCGACCGGCCGGGCATTTTACCCTTGTTCGCGGTCGGCGCGAACAGGGCTCCGCACCGGCGTCAGAACCCGGCGATGAAACCCACCGAAAGGCCGTGGATGGCGCAGCCGTCCACGATATCCGCGCAAAACGACCGCGGGTAGAGCCGCAGGTATTGGTAGCCGATCTGGAAGCCGAGGCGCGCGGTCTGGAACACCGCCGCGCCGACGCCGGCCCCGACACCCCAGCCGTCGCCGTGATCGGCGACCAGTACGCGCCCGGCGCGTCCCGACAGGAGAAGGGCGAACGAGCCTTCGCGGAACGGCACCAGGTGGACGTTCGGCATCACCATCCCGGTGGTGAGCAGGCCCTTGCCGCCCTGAATCGTGGCCTCGATCCCGGGCGCCACGCGCGGCACGACGAAGTAACCGTAGTCGGCACCGGCCTCACCATAGAAGCCGTCTTGACTGCCGCCGAAACCCAGGATGAGCCCCATGCGTTGCGTGCCCTTATCACCGTAGTCGGCACGGGCGGCAGGTGATGCGCCCACCGCGGTCAGCAGTGCCAGCAGGGCCGCAGCCGCGTGCGGACGGCTAGGCGTCTTTGTCACGGTGACGAGACTACCCCGATCTGTCGTCGTCGTCGCCGCTGGCTTCGCGGTCGCTGGCTTCGTCAGTCTCCGCGTCTGTTCCGGGATGCAGGCCGAACCCGTCAGGACCGGCGAGGCCTTCCGCCTTTCCCGACAGCACCAGGACCAGACGAGCGACCAGCGCTTTGATGGCCGCGCGGAATTCCGGGGCTGCATTCGGGTGGTCGAGACTGTGGTCGCCCCGGTCGAGCTCGCGGACGTGCATGAGGTCCCCTCTTGTGAGTGCAAGGGCCTGTTCGGCCGGTTCACCGGGGAGTTGCGTCGTGGCGCCGTCACGGGCCCGTCCCGCGGACGCCCAGGCCCGATCACCGTCCGGCGGCGACGGTGGCGGGGCGCTCGACGCTGACCAGATCGACCCGCACGTCGCCCAGTCCGGTGGGCATACGCATGCGCAGGGGGGTGCGCGCGGGATCGTCCGCCATCCACAGCGAGAATCTGCGGCGGCCGCGCTCGGGATCCGGCTGGCCGTTCCAAAAAATAGGCTCGGCGGTGCCGTCGAAACGCCACGCCCGTTCCCCGCCGCGATCAGCCAGCGTCTCGATGACGGGCGTGGCCATCTTCATGATCCACAGCGCGCGACCGTCCAGCACTTCGATGACCCGCGGCGCCTTGGTCGGCGTGGAGCGAAGCTGTAGCAGGAAACCGATCGGGCCTTCTACCGGACGCTGGCGCGAGAATGTCGACGCTTCGTCGGCGCGATCGCCGCGATGCCGCACGATCGCGACGCTGCCGGGCGTCGCCTGCTCGATGCTGTCGGTGATCACCTTGCCACCCTGATGACGCGTCGTGGTCCAGCGGCGCGATCCGCCCGACAGTGGATGGAACTCGCCGTCCAGGTTCTTCTGGATGGCGCCGAGGCCAAGGAACGATCCCTTGCCGGTACCCGTCACGTGCACGGTCGAGGCCGCTGTCGGAGCCAGCGCGATGGTGATCTCGCCGAGTTGCCCGAAGACACCGTAGTTGACGCTGTAGCGCGCAGTCTCGAACGCGGTGAACACCGGGGCCATGCGCGCGGGCCGGCTGGGACGGGCCGCGACGGCCACTGGCGGGGGCAGGGTTGCCGCCTCAAGTGGCGGTGTTGGATCGAGTCCGGGGACGTGGCCGAGCTCCTCTGGCAGGCACGGCATCCGGCCCAGCGCGGCGATGAGTAGCAACGGCCACATAGGGTTCAGACGTCGACAGATCGACGGTTATTCCGCAGCCCAGGATATCCCGGCTTGCCACGCAGAATTGGCGAAAATTTGCACTCGGCGCAGGCCCGGCGCCTCATGGAACCATGGCTCGGTCCAAGCGGTTCCTGTGGTTGGTGGTGGCGACGGCGATGATGGCTCCCGGCCGAGCGCGCGGGAAGACTCGTTCGTACGCCTCAGTCGGGCCGCCGGTGCCGCCACAGAAACAGGCCCGGCGCCGCAGCGTGCGCGTGCTGCAGAGCTTGCCCGCCACCCGATCGCCCTGCGGCCGGCACATCGTCGAAGTGCGCGCCGGCAGCGTGTTCGTCGACGGCCGGCGGGTGCATGCTGCGGACGGGGCCGTGTATCTGCTGGCGCCGCCGACTTTCCGGCGCGACGGGGGCGCGGTGGCGTGGCTGGAACGTGCGGCCGGTGAGATCCGCCTCGTGGTGGTGCCCGAACTTGGCCCGAGCCTCGAGCCGCTGCCCTGGGCCTTGCCCACTGTCGCTGGCGACGATCAGATCTTCTGGACCGGCGCCCGCCGGGTGGTTGTCGGACCCGCCATGTTGGCGCCGCGCGCCGTCGCGAGTTGGAGTGACTAGGTTCGAGCGACTATTTCAGCGCGCGAACTTCACGGTCTTCACGCCCGCCTTCATGTCCACGTGTTGCGTCTGCGTCTCGCCGGTGGCGGGATCGAAGATGGCGATCTCGTGGGCACCGGGGCGCAGACCCAGCCGCTCGATCGGGCACAGCAGGCCCACTTCGCTGCCGTCGACCAGCACGGGAAACCGGCCGCGCGTGCGGCACATGATGCGCAAGGTGGCCTGACCGAAGGCCGGCGCCACGGTCGGCGACAGGGTCAGGTCCACCGGCGATGCGCCCGAAAGAGTGATGCGTGCCATCTGGAAGCCGGGCCGTACCAACGTCAGGGCGGCCGAAGGTGGCAGCGGCAGTTCAGCCGGCGTCTTGGCTCGCTCGCGGCCGGCGAACCAGATGGTGGCACCGGCTGGATTGGAGCGGATGGTGATCTTCAACGGCGCGACCGGCTTGCCCGCCGGCGCTGACACCGCTGCCGCCACACCGGCACCGGTAGGATTCGCGGTGGCAACCGCCACCGGGTCGGGCTGCGGCGCTACCGGCGGGGCACTGCCGGGCCCGGTTTCGGCGCTCGGCGCGACCACCCTTGGTGCGCTCGCGCCGCTGACCAGCACCGTGTTGACCGAGCGCTGCCCGGCCATGTAGCCGCCCACGCCTGCGACCAGGGCAACTCCAAGCGCCGTGGTCCCCACCAGCAGCCACGTTCGCGGTATCGCCTGGAGAGCGCTCGCTAGCGCACTCGGGGGAGCTGTCATCCCGCCCATGGCTTTGGGATCACGGTTGTCCGGTTTCGCCAGGGAAGCGCGTGCCGCGGCCGACTGCTCGTCGCCGCGGGTAAAGAACTCGGCCTCGGTGCCGCCCTTGGCGAATTCCTCGAAAGTCGGCATCGGCACCGTGTCCTTGCGGTGGCGATCCGCCCCAAGCAGCCCGGTTGCCGGACCTTTGGCTTTAGGTGGCGCCGCCGGCGCAGGTTCAGGTTCAGTGGCGACGAGCGGTTTGATGTCGGTCTCAGCACGTTCCGCAACCGCGGCCGCGATCACGGGTGGCTCTGGGCTCGGTGGTTTGATCGGCGCGTGGTTCTCGGCCATCACGAAAGGTCGGCTCTTCATCTCGGGCGGGAGGATGGCCGCGATCTCTTCGGTGGTGATGGGCGCCATTTCCAGCTTTGGCACCGCGTCCGTCGAGGGGGCTTCAGGCGGCGTCGCGATCACCACCCCCATCACCGGTGTCGGGCGCGACACCGCGCCCGGTTTCATGTCCGCCACCAACGCTCCAAGTTCGGTGGGCACGCCGTCGACTGCCAGCTTCATACTCGCCGTAGGCTCGGGCGCTCCCCACCCTTCGTGGAAGATGACGCCGTCGGCGTCGCCGCCCGGGCTTGCTGTCGCGGTGGTGGCCCGGTCAAGGGTCGCCAGCCGCTGGGCTAGCGCCGCCAGCTGCACCCGCACGTCGCCGCCCGCCTCGTCGCGGACACCCTCGAGCAGGCCCGCAGCCGTCAAAGCGTCGGGCCGCCGCTCCGGCGTCGGCTCGATGAGCTTCGCCACAACCTCGGCCAGTGCCGCGGGCAACACCGGTAGCTCGGTTGCCACCTCCACCTCCTCGGCCAGCGGAGAGGGCGGCGCCTGCCCACTCGCTAGCTCGTGCAGCAGAACTCCCAGAGCGTAGAGATCGCCCGCGGTCGATGCGCCGCTCGTGCCCAGCTCGGGCGCCAGGTAGATGCTGCTGGACGCAGGCCACTCGTCGGTGACCAGGGCGGTGTCGTCCACCGCTTGCGTGATCCCGAGATCGAGCACGCGCACCTGGCCTTGCGGGGTCACGATCAGGTTCGAAGGCGAAATCCGCCCGTGCGGCAACGGAGGTACCAGTCCATGCGCCGCCACCAGTGCTCGCGCGATCTCGGCTCCTATGTGCGCGCACAGCTCGGCCGGCAGCGGTTCGGCCACATGCGGCACCTGGCCGCGCGCCGCCTCGACGAATGCATCAAGCGAAAGACCCTGGACGAACTCGGTCGCAACGAAGCACAGATCGCCTGTGGCGTTCTTGATGGTGCCGGCGTCGATCACCTGCGCCAGCCGAGGATCGCGCACCGTTCGCGCCCGCCGGCCGCCGGCCAGGAACCTCTCACCCACCTGCGGGTGTTTCTGTAGCAGATCGGGCCGCACGCACTTGACCGCGTAGAACTTTTCCAGGCCCTGAAGGCCTGACAGCCGCGCCCGCCAGGTTTCGAACGCACCTTTGCGCGCAAGCAAAACCTCGCACTGGAACCGCCCTATGGTCCTCGCGGATACCGGCGCGTCGTCCATTTCCTGTGGTGCGGCGCGCAGGCCGGGATCGCCCTGTTTTCTCGTCGCAGCCTTCATCGGTTGCTACCATCGGAAGGCGCGTGCGTCTTCTGGACAGGCTTTCCGCGTTCAGGGCCGATGTGGTTGCCGAGCTGGCCGACTCTGGCCATGCCGCGGTGTACCTGCGTCAGTTGTTGCGAGGCGATCGGGTGCCCTCGGCGGCCAGCGCGATCCCTGACGCCGATGCACCCGTCGGCCCAGCACCCAGGGTCGCGACATCGGGGCAGCCGCCGGTACTACTGATTCACGGTTTTTTCGCCAACCGCGGCTCGTTGCACCTGCTCGAACGGCGTCTCCACGATCGTGGCTACGTTGTGTTCTCGTACCGGCTCGGTCTCGCAAGCTTCGGGGATATCCGACGGACCGCAGCGGTCATCGCGGCCAAGGTTGAATCGCTGGCCGCGCAGACCGGTGTCGCCCGGGTCGACGTGGTCGGGCACTCCATGGGGGGGCTGGTCGGCCTCTACTACATCAAGCGGTTGGGTGGGCAGCGGCGGGTGCGGCGGCTGGTCCTGCTGGGAACGCCAGCGGCCGGAACCTGGTCGGCGTTGCTCGGTCTGTGCGCCGCGCCGCTCGGGCGCGCTGGGCTGCAACTTTTGCCGCGGAGCGCGTTTCTGCGCGATTTGCATGACGGACCTCTGCCAGTCGACGTCGATGTCGTGTCGATCTCGGGCGAGCGTGATGCTTTCGCGCCGGTCGGATCGACGCTGCTGGCCGGGGTGCGGCAGATCCAGTTGCCCATTGGCCACTCGGGGCTGCTGGTCGACCCCGGCGTCGCCGATATCGTCGATCGCGTGCTGCGCGAGCCGTCGGGTGCCGAGAAAAATCCGACCGACCCCTGACCGCTTCGACGATGGCGATCCCGATTCCACGGCGAGCGCGAATCGGGACTACGTCGGTTTGTTGACGGCCTTTTGCCAAGTGGTTAATATTTCAGCGGTTTGAGCAGCTCACAGCCACCTGACACCCTGCCGAGCGAATCGGCTCCGCCCGCCACGGACACCGTGCTGTGGACGCTCCGCTTCATCTCGGGGAAGTACCAGGGCGGCGAATTCCCGCTGCGGCCGAGCCGCGAGATCGTGATCGGCCGTTCTTCCGAGCTCGACATGGTGCTGGTCGAGGATATGGTTTCGCGCAAGCACGCCAAGATTGTGACCGACGATAAGTCGGTCTCGATCCAGGATCTCGGCTCGACCAACGGCACCTTCGTCAACGGCGAGAAGGTGCGCAAGGTCGAGCTGAAGGACGGCGACCGTATCCTCATTGGCACCTCCATCGTCAAGCTGGTCGCCATCAGCGGTGAGTTGACCAACGCGATCTCGGAGAACGAGGCGCGCAGCAAGCTTCAGGTCGCCGCCAACAAGCGGCCGCCAGCACGTTCGATGGCCGGCAGCATCGAGGAGATCCCGCTACCCGATCTGCTGCAGCTCTTGTCGACCAGCCGCAAGTCCGGTGTGCTGGCTGTGAAGTCCGACTGGGGTACCGGCCGCCTGTTCATGCGCAAGGGCGCCATCTACTTCGCCACGATTGATGACGGTTACGACGTGGGCCCGCGCAAGGCGCTGTTTCGCATGCTGGGCTGGGCGACCGGGCAGTTCGAGTTAGAGCCGCCCGACGAGCGCGCGGTGCTTGAAGAAATGAGCGACTCGACCGAGGGCCTCCTGATGGAGGGCATGCGCCAGCTCGACGAGTTTCGTGCGCTGACCTCCAAGCTACCGGCGGTCACCGCGCCCATCTCGCTGGTGCGGCCGCTGGCTGTCAAGCTGCGCGACCTCAAGCCCGAGGAGCTGGACTTCTTCCAGTTAGCTCTCGGTGGCAGCGCGACTGCTCAGCAGCTCATCGATCAAAGCAAGTCCACCGATCTCGACACCGCCAAGGCGCTGATTGGGCTCATCGAGAAGGGCTATCTGGTGGTTGGCGAGACCAGCACCACCCGGCCGCGCTGACTCACACGCGCAGAGTCAGACCCTCAGCGGCGCCGACGACGTCGACCGCCGGCGAGCGACTTGCGGCGGCGCGGCGGGCGCGGTCGCATATCTCGTCGACGTCGTGATCGCTGTAGTCCTGGTCATAGTGGAACAGCGCCAGCTTGCGGGCGCCGGCGCGCGCAGCGGCGTCCAGCGCGTCCTCGAATGAGGACAGCCCCCGGTCCAGGCGCAAAGCCCGATCCTCGGGCGTGTAGGTGCTGTCGTGGATGAGCAGATCTGCGTCCCGGTACAACGCCAGGCTGCCGGCGTCGGCACCGCCGGTCGCGTAGCCAGCGTCGCTGGCGTACACCAGCACGCGTCCGGCATCCTCGATGCGAAAGGCAAGCGCTCCGGTCGGGCCGTGCGGGTTGCCGTGGGCGCGCACCTTGGCGCCGCCGACGCGGAACTCGCGTTCGTCCTCGACCGCGTGGAGGTGGACGGTGGCGCCCATGTTGCGGAAGCTCTGCACCGGGAAGAACTGCGCCGCCATCTGGCCTTCCAGGACCTGCTCGAGCAGCGCCGGGCTGGCGGCGCCACCATGGATCTCGAAAACGTTGCCGGGAACGTACAGAGGAAGGAAGAAGGGAAAGCCCTGGATGTGGTCCCAGTGCCCGTGCGACAGCAGGATGGTCGCGTGGCCCTTGCCCCGTCCAAACGGCCCCTCGCGCAGCGACAGCCCAAGATTGCGGGCGCCGGTGCCACAATCGATGATGACGAGTGCGCCGCTCTCGAGCAGCACCGTGACACACGAGGTGTTGCCACCGTAACGGACCGTGCCAGGTCCCGTGGCGGGAATGGAGCCCCGAACGCCCCAGAACGTGACCTCCATTAGCCCTGCCCCAACGTGACGTCGAGTCCTTCGAACGCGGCAACGATTTCGAGCTTTCGGGCGCCTGTCTTGCTCGCGACCACGCGTGCATCATCCAGCATGGCGTCGACGTCGGCGTCCGAGCGCTCGGGCGCGTGGTGGAACAGGGCTAGCTTTCGTGCGCCCGCATCCTGGCAGACGTCGATGGCGTCGCGCGGCCGCGAATGGCCGAAGTGAGGCATGAGGCGGTAGTCGCCCGCGGTGAACATGGTGTCGTAGATGACAAGATCGGCGCCCTCGCACAGCCGGACCACAGCCGAGCGCATCGCGCGTAGTTTTTCCTGGTCCGCGGGCGGCGGCTTCTGGCCCGCCGGCGGAGGCGTGGCGATGAATTCCTCGCCGAACAGAATGTCCGAGAACGGCGCGGTGTCTGCCACGTACGCCACCTTGGCACCGTCGACACAAAGCGAGTAGGCGGTGGCGATGTAGGGGTGGTTGAGCCGGGCGGTCGACAGCTTGACGTCGTCGATCTCGAAGTCCTCGAAATCCGAAAGGCCGCGGAAGCTCACGTCGGCGCGCGTGTCGTCGAACGGCACGGGAAAATAGTGGGCCTCGGTCTGCGAGGCGAACACAGCACGCAGATGCACGTCGTCGCGCTGGCGGGCGTAAACGAACAGCTTGTTGCCTTGCTCGTACAGCGGCCCGAAGAACGGCATGCCCTGAATGTGATCCCAGTGGGTGTGACTGATGAGGATGTGCGCGGTGCCGTGGCCCGACTGGAACTCGGTCCGCATCAGTTCCTTGCCCAGTTTGCGGATGCCGGTGCCGGCGTCGATGATGAAGCGCGTGCCGGAGGCTGATTGCACCTCGACGCACGACGTGTTGCCACCGTAGCGCTGGGTCTTGGCGCCCGGCACCGGTAGCGAGCCGCGTACGCCCCAGAAGCGCACGTTCATGGCTGGGCCCGCCGATGGCGTCCGTTCACGGAAAAACTCTAACACACCCCGCCGTACGGCAATCGAGGCACGGGCAGGGCAGGTTGGGCGATCTACACTTGGGCCGATGTGCGGGCGCATGACGCTGACAAGACGTGAGCTGCGCGAAGTGGCCGAGGAGCTCGGCGCCCTGCTCGAAGTTGGCGCCGACCTGTCGTGGCGGCCGCGCTACAACGTCGCTCCCACCGATCGGCATCCGATCGTGCGCGCCCGCGAGACGGCCCGGAGCCTGGAGCTTGCTCGGTGGGGGATGGGCCATGGCGCCGCGAAGGCGGACGGTCGCGCTCTGCCCGTGCTCATCAATGCGCGCGCCGAGACGGCAGCAAGCAGGCCATCATTCCGGGACGCTTTTGTGAAACGCCGTTGCCTGGTGCCGGCCGACGGGTTCCTCGAGTGGCGGAACACGCCGGAGGGCCGGCAGCCGCTGTGGCTACACCCGCAGGGCGGTGGCTTGTTGCTGTTCGCCGGGCTTTACGCCGAGGCTGAGCCTGGCGTTACCGAACCACGCTTCACCATCCTTACGACCACGCCCAGCGACGACGTGCGGGCGATCCACGACCGCATGCCCGTCATATTGGGGCGCGCCGAGGCCAACGCGTGGCTTGCGGCACCGTCGCAGGGGCTGTTGCGTCCGGCGCCGGCAGGCACCCTGGTGGCGACGCCGGTCTCGTTGCGCGTGAATTCGGTCAAGAACGACGATCCTGAGTGCCTGGCGCCGCCGGTGCCGGACACGGGCGCCCGGCGGCAATTTTCGTTGTTCTGATCAGGCGGCGAGTTCTCGGACCCGGGTGCGCCGTCGACTATAATCCGCGGCCCCATGTCCGAGCCCGCGCCTGGCCCCGGCTCCAGCGAAGTCAAGGCTGCCAAGCCTTCGAAACTCGCCCGCACCCGCAACATCGGCGTCGTCGCACACATCGATGCCGGCAAGACCACGGTCAGCGAGCGCTTCCTGTTTCACGCTGGCCGCATCCACAAGATTGGCGAGGTGCACGACGGCGAGGCGCAGATGGACTGGATGCCGCAGGAGCGCGAGCGCGGCATCACAATCACAGCGGCCGCCACCAGCTTTCCCTGGAAAGGCCACGACATCCACCTCATCGACACCCCTGGCCACGTCGACTTCACCATCGAGGTCGAGCGATCGTTGCGCGTGCTGGACGGCGCCGTGGTGGTGTTCTGCGGGGTGTCGGGTGTCGAGCCGCAGTCCGAGACTGTCTGGCGCCAGGCCGACGGCTTCCACGTGCCGCGCCTGGCTTTCATCAACAAGATGGATCGCGCGGGCGCCGATTTCGGCGCGGTGGTGGACGAGATCCACACCCGTCTGGGTGCGCGGCCGGTTCCCATCCAGCTGCCCATCGGGGCCGAGGACAGGTTCGCGGGCGTCGTGGATCTGGTGGCGGAGCAGGCGCTGTTCTTTTCAGGTGAGGAGACCGAACCGCCTCGGCAGGACGCGGTGCCAGCGGAAATGGCGGCGGAGGTGGCGGCCGCACGCGAGAAGTTGATCGAAGCCGCGGCTGATTTCGACGATGAGATTGCCAACGCCTTCCTCGAAGGCAAGCCGATCGACAGCGCGGCATTGAAGGCGGCGCTACGCAAGGGCACGCTGGCATGCAAGATCGTGCCGGTGCTCACCGGGGCGGCACTGCGCAACAAGGGTGTGCAGCCCCTGCTCGATGCGGTGTGCGACTACCTGCCGTCTCCGACCGAGGTGCCGCCGGTGACGGGCGTGGTCCCAGGTACCGAGGAGGTGGTGTCGCGGCCACCCGACGACAGCGCGCCATTTTGCGCGTTGTCGTTCAAGGTCGCGATGGACGAAGGCCGCAAGACCGTGTACCTGCGTATCTACTCGGGCGTCCTGCGGGCGGGCGACGAGGTCATGAACGCCCGTACGCGCCGCAACGAGAAGGTGGCGCGGCTGTTCTCGGTGCACGCCAACCGGCGCGAGCGCATCGAGCGCGCCGGCGCCGGGACCATCGTGGTCGCCATGGGGCTCAAGGACGCGGGCACCGGGGACACGGTGTGTTCGCCCAAGGCGCCCATCATGCTTGAACGCATCGGTATCCAGGAACCGGTGCTCGCGCGGGCCATCGAGCCCAAGACACAAGCCGAGAAAGAGAAGCTCGACTTCGGCCTCGGCAAGCTGGGCGACGAAGATCCCACGTTCCGCTTCGGCGAGGACCTCGAGACTGGCCAGATGATCATCCGCGGTATGGGCGAACTGCACCTCGACATCATCGTCGACCGGCTCAAGCGCGAGTACGGTGTCGAGGCCAACGTCGGACGTCCGCAGGTCGTCTACCGCGAGACTCTGGCCAAGTCTGCCGACGGTGAAGCTCGTTTTGAACGGACCGTGGAGAATCAAGCGGTGTTCGGGCACGCGCGCGTACGGGTCGCGCCGCGGCCGCGGGGCAGTGGCAACTCGCTGCGCCTGGCGATAGCAAAGGTCGATCCGCCGCCCGGCTCGCCCCGAATTCCCGATCCTCCCGCGGCGATTCTCGACGCCCTCATGGAGGGCGCGCGCGAGGCCATGCGTTCGGGGCCGCAGGGCTATCCGTTCGAAGACATCGAGGTCGTGTTGACCGGGCTCGAATACCGTCCCGATGCCTCGAATCCCGTCGGGCAGCGGGCCGCCGTGGGCGAGGCGCTGCGGAACGCCTCGCGCGAAGCGGGCACGCGTCTGCTTGAACCGATCATGAAGGTGGAGGTGACATCGCCCGAGGCCAGCGTTGGTGCGGTCATCGGCGATCTCAACGCGCGCCGCGCCCAGATCGAGGGGCTCAGCATGCGCGGCACGCAGCAGCTCATCACCGCGAAGGTGCCGCTGCGCCGCATGTTCGGCTACTCCACCGATCTGCGTTCGGCGACCCAGGGCCGCGCCAGCTTCTCGATGCAGTTCGAGAAGTACGACGCCTGGGAGTGAGCCCGGGCTAGAGCTATAGAGCTAGAGCTATAGCGCTAGCGTCGACGCCGGCGCCGGGCGGCCAGCAGGGCAAGCGCGGCGGCGGCGGCCAGTGACAATACCGACGGCTCCCCAGTCGCGACCTGCAGGCAGCCGCTGTCGGCCTTCCGGGCCTCAGGCGC
>JANPCZ010000313.1:0-10325 GCA_031431215.1 Myxococcales bacterium | reverse complement strand
CCGTCGCTGCGATCGGCAGGCCGCTACGCAAGTATTTCAGCAGCCGTGGCAGAACACCACACCCACTGCGCTCGAGCCATGATCGCCAGGTGGGTCAATTTCAATGAGCAGAGGTGGGTCAATTTCGATGAGCGGCGAAGGGCCGAGGATCAGCAGGTTGAACAGGCCCTGCGCACTCGATCGCACGTCCTTGGGGAACGCCACATCGATGAAGATGTACAGGGTTGCGAAGAAGAACGCGTAGCAAACGCCGTGCAGCACTTGCACCGCCACGATGGCGGCCGGCACGTCGGGCAACAACGCGAAGATGCCGAAGCGCGCCGCGTGGCCCAGGATCCCGAGCACCATGGTCGTCCGCCAGCCCAGTCGCTGCAGCACCCGGCCGAGGGCAACCATGGTGACGATCTCTGCCACCTGCCCGATGCTCATGACCTGCATGATCCACTCGCTGGGAATGCCTACCTTGCCGAGGAAGCTGCCGGCCATCAGGAAGTACCCATTGTGAATCGTCGAATCGATCAGCGTCACGATGAACAGCACCAGGAGATACGGCGCGGCCAGGCGCTTTGCCGCTCGCAGCCAGGCAAAGCGATGTCCAGCGTCTGCGGCAGGCCTGGGCGGGGTATGGGGCAGCGTCAACGAGAAGGCCGCCAGCGCCAGCGACGCCACGCCCGACACCACGAAAATGTATCCCGTCGCGGTCTGCAGGGCCGCACCCGTGGTGCCTTTGAGCGCGAAGTACAGCGGCCACGACGCCAGGATCCACCCGATGGTGCCCCCCATGCGGACCAGCCCGAATTCCTTCCGTGAGTCCTTGAGGTTGGCGAACGCCAGCGAGTTCGCCACCGAGATGGTCGGCACATAGAACAGCGAATGGAGCAACATGAGGGCGAAGAACGCTGCAAAGCTTCTGGTGAAGAACATGGCCAGGATCGCAAGGCCCCCGACGAGGTGGCTGACCGCCATGAATCGTTCGGCCGCGAAGCTGCGGTCAGCGAACTGGTTGCTGAAAAAGATCGCCATCACCGACGCGATGGCGAACGCGCTCCCGACCAGCGCTATCTGCGTCGACGTGAAGCCCAGCCCGCCCATGTAGCCCCAGATGAGGGGCAGCCACGCACCCCAGATGAAGAACTCCAGCACCATCATCACGAAGAGCTTGTTCCGCACCGACGAGTTCAAGGGGCGTTCTCCGGTTTGAGCCGACGAGCCGACCCTCCATAGCATGACTGGTCATTACCGGGGAACGCCGACGACCGGGCGCGCCGTGTCGGCGTCGATGCGCTTGCGCGTGGGTGCTCGCTACAAGTTCTGACCGCGGGCTCACGCCGCGCGGGCGATGTGGCCGAGCTTTTCTTCGAGGCCCAGGCGGTAGAACGTACGCAACTCGCCCAGCATGTCGGGCACCCGCTGCTCACGCAAGTAGCGCCGCTCCAGCGATCCCGCGTAGCGACGGGCCTCGTCGTTGGCGGTTCGGTAGCGGTCGTGCTCATCGCCGTCGAGATCATCGTGATAGCTGACGTCGTCGTAGAGGCGGCGTGAGACTTCGGTCGAACCCGCACCGTCCGCATCGACGAGCAGCACGCAGCTCACGAATTTGTCGACCTCGGCCTGCAGTTCCAGTTCGAGTTCGCTGACCCCACGGTCCTGGGCGGCGCGAAGTGCGACGTAGACGAAATGGCTGACGCCCTCAAGAGCGAGGCAAAAATCCGAGAAATTCGCCTCATGCAGACCGCGTGCAGGATCGTGACGCTCAAGATTCTCCAGCGCCTCGCCGTCGATGAACAGACCCAGGCCCACCGAGTCGGGGTACGAGTGGCGTATCAGCAGCTGCTCACGTGGGCGCCGAGCGGTGCCGCCCATGAGCGCCTCGCCGCGCGCCGTAGCGTCCACGACGAAGGCGTCAACGTCGAGATGAGTCTCGACCCGGTACAGGGTTTCGAGGCCGCGCTGGAGGCGCGACAGGATTGACACCGTGGCTCCCGGCTCGATCACTGCGGCCGTCCGCCGGATCTTTGCATCGTCACGCCCGCGGCCGCGAGACGCTGCGCCGCCCAGCGGCTGCCGGTGCGGGTCCAGCGCTCGTACAGCTTGAGGATGTCCTGCGGGGCCGCCGCCGGCATCGTCGCGTGACTGACAATCGCCAAGACGTCGACGAAGCGTGGGAAATTCTCGGACAGGCTTTCGTAGACATCCCCGTAAGGATCGCGGCTCCAGCCCGCGCCCGTCCGCGCCAGCTCGCCGTAGGCCGAGCCGCCGAGATCCATGTAGTAGTCCACGTCGACGCTCCGGCGCGCGAAGCTGTCCGACCAGAATCCCGACACAAACAGTGACGTGTCGCCGACCTCGCGCAGTCGATCACGCCGCGCGCGTGGCTCGGCGTCGAGCGCTTCCATGAGCTTGACCGCGAGCGGCGCATCGTCGATCGGCCGCTTGGCGTATGCCGCGAGCAGGTGCACCAGGTAGTGCTCGGTCAGGGGAGGGGCAAAAACTCCCTTGGTGCGCAGAGCCTGATCGACCTGTTCGGCGAAGAAAGCTTCCAGTGACTCGGCTGTTTGCATGGCGCCTCTGCCTTCCTTCTGTACCTCTGACCATCGGCACAATCCATAAAATTGCTTAATGATATTAGATAGATACGCGCACGCGCCCTGGCAGAGCATCAGCCGGACTGCTGAAAGTCGTGGTTAACCGGTTGACACCCAAGGGGTTGTGCTTAAAAGTCGCGCGCTGGCAATCAGCCAGCCCGACTGCTAACGAAGGCCCTGCCACGGAGGAAGAAACGATGAAAGTTCGGCCGCTTCACGATCGCGTCCTGATTCGCCGGGTCGCTGAGGAAGAAAAGACCAAGGGTGGAATCATCATTCCCGACACCGCCAAGGAGAAGCCCTCCGAGGGCGAGGTGGTTGCGGCCGGCAGCGGCAAGGCCAACGAGAAGGGCGTCGTTCGGCCGCTCGATGTCAAGAAGGGCGATCGCATCCTTTTCGGCAAGTACAGCGGCAGTGACATCAAGATCGACGGGATCGAGCACCTCATTCTGCGCGAGGATGAAATCCTCGGCGTGATCGAGAAGTAAGGAGAACGTCATGTCGGCGAAAGAGATTCTGTTCGACGAAAAGGGGCGCCAGCTGGTGCTTCAGGGAGTCAACATCCTGGCCGACGCCGTCAAGGTGACGCTGGGCCCACGCGGTCGCAACGTGGTCATCGAGAAGTCTTGGGGCTCACCCACGGTCACCAAGGACGGCGTGACGGTGGCCAAGGAGATCGAACTTGAAGACAAGTTCCAGAACCTGGGCGCGCAGATGGTCAAGGAAGTCGCTTCCAAGACCTCCGACGTTGCCGGTGACGGAACCACGACGGCGACGGTGCTGGCGCAAGCAATCTTCCGCGAAGGCGCGAAGATGGTGGCGGCGGGCCACAGCCCGATGGAGCTCAAGCGTGGCATCGACAAAGCGGTCGAGAAGGTCATCGAGGCGCTTCGCAAGGCGGCCAAGCCGACCAAGGGCCAGAAGGATATCGCGCAGGTCGGCACCATCAGTGCCAACGGCGACGAGTACATCGGCAAGCTGATTGCTGACGCCATGGAAAAGGTCGGCAAGGAAGGTGTCATCACCATCGAGGAAGCCAAGTCGATGGACACGACGCTCGACGTGGTCGAGGGCATGCAGTTCGATCGTGGCTATCTGTCGCCCTACTTCGTGACGGATCCGGATCGGATGGAAGCCAAGATCGACGATCCCTACATCCTCATTCACGAGAAGCGCCTGTCGAACATGAAAGAGCTGCTGCCGCTGCTGGAGCAGATCGCGCGTTCGGGCAAGCCGCTTCTGATCATCGCCGAGGAGATCGAAGGCGAGGCCCTGGCCACCCTGGTGGTGAACAAGCTGCGTGGCACCTTACATGTGTGCGCGGTCAAGGCGCCTGGCTTCGGTGATCGGCGTAAGGAAATGCTCAAGGACATCGCCGTCCTGACCGGCGGGCAGGCCATCACTGAGGATCTCGGGCTCAAGCTTGAGAATCTCACGCTGAAGGAACTGGGCCGCGCCAAGCGGGTCACCGTCGACAAAGACAACACCACGATCGTCGATGGCGCCGGCAAGAAGGCCGAGATCGAGGGCCGATGCAAGCAGATGCGGACGCAGATCGAGGAGAGCACCTCGGACTACGACCGCGAGAAGCTGCAAGAGCGGCTGGCCAAGCTGGTCGGTGGCGTCGCGATCATCAAGGTGGGCGCTGCCACCGAGACCGAGATGAAGGAGAAGAAGGCTCGCGTCGAGGACGCTCTCAACGCGACCCGGGCCGCGGTGGAAGAAGGCATCGTGCCGGGCGGCGGAGTCGCGCTGATCCGGGCCGTGGCCTCGGCCGAGAAGGTCGATACCGATAACGACGAGCAGGCGGTGGGCGTCGCCATAATCAAGCGAGCGTGCGAGGAGCCTTGCCGCCAGATCGCGGAGAACGCGGGCAAGGAAGGCTCGATCGTGGTGCACAAGATCAGGGAGGGCAAGGGCGCCTTCGGGTACAACGCCGCGACCGACACCTTCGAGGACCTGATCGAGGCAGGGGTCATTGACCCGTGCAAGGTCGTGCGCTCGGCGCTACAGAATGCGGCATCGGTCGCGTCGCTCTTGATCACCACCGAGGCGCTGATCGCCGAGGCTCCCAAGGACGACAAGCCGGCCGGGCCGGGTCCGGGCGGGCCTCAGTAGCCAGCCGGTATCACTGATTTGCCGCGGCGCTCAGGCCGCGAGAAAGGCGAGGTCTCGCAAGGGATCTCGCCTTTTTTCTATGGGGCCCAGATCTTCGGGCAGGCGCTCTCGTTGCAACACGCAGGAGGGTTCCCAATGAAGATTTTGATGAGTCGTTTTCGTCGGGTTTGTTCGGTGCTGCGGTCGATCGGGCTCGCTGTCGGAGTGGTGGCCTGTGCGACGCCCTCGGGCACCGCATACGCGCAACCGCTACGGAATGCAGTCGGGGGCTACGAGGTGCAGGTGCTGGTCGATGGCGTGCCGGCTCCGACATTTTTCCACGCGGGCGAGTCGTTCACGCTGGGGCAACTTGGCGCGCGCTACACACTGCGGGTGTGGAACCGGTCGGGCCGGCGGGTCGAGGCGGTGGCATCGGTGGATGGCCTCGACGTCATCGACGGAAAGGCGGGGGACTTCCGCAAGAAGCGCGGCTATCTGGTGCCGGCCTGGGGACACGTCGACATCGACGGCTGGCGTCTGAGCGAACGGCAGGCGGCAGCTTTTCGTTTTTCCACGGTCGCCGACTCGTATGCGGGGCGTACCGGTAGCGCGCGGAACGTCGGGGTCATCGGCGTGGCGGTATTTCCCGAGCGCATCTACCAGCCTGCTCCGCGTCCGCCGCGGCCCATCTATCCACAGCCCTTCTACGGCTACGGTGGACCGCGCTACGAGAATGCGCCTCGTGACGAGGAGGCCTATCCGCAGCGCCGACTTGGCGAAAGGTCCAAGGACTCCCGGGACAGGCTGCCTTCGGCTCCTCCCGCGGTGGGCGAAATGCAGGGCGCACAGAGCGCGCCGCAAGGGCCGGCGGGTGCGGGCGGTGCGTCGGCCAACGCCCAGTCAAAGGCCGCGGCCGAGGCAGGCCGCGCGCTGGCGGACAGTGACGTCGCTGCCAAGGGCTACCCCGCGCCCAGCCGCCGGCCGGGCCTGGGCACGGAGTTCGGCGAATCGATGTACTCGGCCATCCGCGAAGTGGAGTTCGTGCGGGCGAACGCTGGCGCTCCCTCGGTGGTGCTTGGGGTTCGCTACAACGACCACGACGGCCTCGTCGCGCTCGGCATCGATGTGGATGCGCCGTACTACTCGGGGATCGACGACGCGGAAAAGCGTCGGACCGCCGATCCGTTCCCGGTGTCGCACCGGCGCTACTCGGCGCCTCCGGCCGGGTGGCGGACGTACTAGGACCTGAGGCAAGCTCCCCCTCACCGGCCTGCCCTCGTCATCGGACGAGGGCGCGTGCGGGAGGGGGCGTCTGCATTTGCGCATGACCGACGAGGCTTTGATGAACGCTTACCAGAAGGGCGACGTGAACGCGTTCGCGCAACTGGTCGAGCGTCACGAGAAGCCGCTGTGGAATTTTCTACGGCGCTTCGTGAAGGACGCCGCCACCGCGGAGGATCTGCTACAGGAGACTTTCATGCGGGTGGTGAAGGCTGCGGCCGACTGGAAACCGGACGCAAAGTTTTCGACCTGGCTCTACACCATCGCGCGCAACCTGTGCACCGATCAGGCGCGCCGCGCGGTGTTCCGCAACACGGCGTCGCTGGACGCCGACGGCGAGGGCTCGGGATTGCGGCTACTCGATCGCTTGGGCAGCAACGATCGTGGCGCCGAGACAGCCGCCATCCATCGCGAGACCGCCGCTCGTATCGAGGCCGCGATCGGCGACCTGCCAGCCGAGCAGCGTGAGGTGTTCCTGATGCGCGAAGTGATGGCCCTGCCTTTCGCTGAGATCGCGCAGGCGGTGGGTGCGAGCGAGCCGACGGTCAAAAGCCGCATGCGCTATGCGCTTGAGCGCTTGCAGAAGGCACTCGCTGAGTTCAGAGATCTGGCCGGGAGCGAGCCGGCGTCGGAGCCGGTGGGAGGACGCCCATGAGCTCACGGGAGATGACCTGCCAGGAAGCCGAAGAGAGGTTCGTCGACTTTCTCTACCGAGAGATCGGCGAAACCGCGCCTGGCCCGTTCGAAGTGCATCTGGCCGGTTGCGATTCGTGTCGTGCCAAGCTCGGGGGCCTCGAGCGGACGCTGGGCGTGGCGAGGCAGGCCTTGCGCGGCCCTCTCGACCAGGTGCCGCCGGCGCGGGTACGCGCGGGTGTGTTGAAAGCGGCGGCGCAAGTGGCGAGCGCGCGGCGGGCGGGCGTGCCGGCGGACTTCCGCCCAGGCGGCAGGCCCGGCGGTGGCATCTGGGAATGGTTGCGGCGTCCCTGGATTTTGCCGGCGTTTGCCGCCGCGGGGGCGATCGCGCTGTTCGTGATCGTTCGATCGGCGATGCCGGACCCGAGCCGCATGCTGGCACCGCCACCGGTGGCCTCGCCGGAGCGATCGCCGCAGCCTGCTAGGCTGGAAAACCAGGTCCCGCCATCTGCGTCGCCTCCCGCGATGGATGAAGCTGTGCCGGCTAGCAGACACACGGTCGATCGAGTTCGCGGCAAGAGCGTCGACAAGAGTGGCGATGAGCCGAGCCGCTTCGCCAGCCCACCGGCTCCCGTGTCCAGGGCAAGCAAGCGCATCAGTGACGATGCCCTGGGGGACCTGAATCTCGACGGAGCGGGTGGCCCGAAAGGTGGCCGGCAGGGTGGTGTAGTTGGCGGATTGCAAACGGCGGCTCGCGATGAAGACACCGCCTCGTCGCTGGCTGCGCGGAAGTCGTCCGAGGAGGCTGCCCGTGCTCCGAGGCGATCGTTCGCGGAGCGACCACCACGAACGGGTCTTGCGGTCGCTACCGAGCCTGCCAAGTCACCGGTAGGTGCCGCTGAGGCCGAGGCACCCGGGGCGGTCGAGAAGAAGAAAGAGTCCGCGCGGGCCGACGAGAAGGATGTTGTCGCGGACGCCGAGCGGATGCGAGAGCGAGCGCCTGCGCTGTCCAAACCAGCTTCTGCATTGGCTGCACCTGCGCCGGCCGAGGAAGTCGGGCCACCGGCGGTGAAGGCCGACGGCACCGCTGCCGTGCTGGATCTTGTCCGACGAGCCGAGTGGCTATTCGGGCGTGGTCGCTGGCAGGAGGCATTGCCCCTGTATCGAGAGATGTTGCGGCGCTTTCCCGAGCACGCGAGATCGTTGCAGTGGCGGCAGCGGATCACGGAGTGCGAGAAGGCCGTCCGTCGCTAGTCGTCAGACGTCCTCGGTGGTCAGCTTGCCATCGATGAGGCGGTGCAGGCCCAGGCTATTGCGGTCGCGGAGCGCTTCGGGCAGAGCGTCCTCGGGAAAGTTCTGGTAGCAGATGGGGCGCACGAAACGGTGGACGGAGGCGTGGCCGATCGACGTGAAATGGGCATCGGTCGTGGCCGGGTAGGGGCCACTGTGGTTCATAGCGGCGCAAACTTCGATGCCGGTGCCGAAGCCGTTCCATACGATGCGACCGACCTTGGTTTCGAGCAGCGCCAGCACATCGCCGAACTCGGCCAGGTCGGCCGGCGTTGCGTGAACCGAGGCGACAAGGTGGCCCGCCAGGCCGCGAACGATCCTGTCCAGATCGGCCTTGTCGCGACAGCGGACTGTCGTTGAGGTAGGACCGAAGACCTCCTCAGCCAGGTACGGGTGTGAGTCGAGTACGTCCGCGGTGGTCGCGAACAGGACACACGAGGCCTCGGTCCGCGTGGCGTTCACGGCGGCCTCTGACCTGCCCACGACCGTGACGCCGCCGGTGTTCTCGATGCGTGCGACGCCGGCGGTGAACGAGCGATGGATGCCGGGGTGGAGCATGGTGGCCGGCGCGACCGCGCGCGCGGCAATACCTGCGGCCGTCAGGAAACGGTCCAGTCCCTCGCCGTCGAAGCCAAGCACCAGTCCCGGGCTGGTGCAGAACTGGCCCACGCCCATTGTCATCGACTGCACGTAGGCGGCGGCGATCTTGTCACCGCGCTCGGCGACGGCGCCCGGCAGGACGAGGACTGGGTTGACACTACCCATCTCAGCGTAGACCGGGACTGGGTCGGGTCGGGTCGCTGCGGCGTCGAACAGCGCTCGTCCGCCCCTCAGGGATCCGGTGAAGGCGACCGCCTTGGTCTCGGGATGCCTGACCAGGGCCAGTCCGACTTCGTGGCCCGCACCTTGTAGCAAGCAGAAGACGCCCGACGGCATTCCGGCCTTGGCGACGGCAGCAGCGAGGGCGCGCCCCACCATCTCACTGGTTCCCGGGTGAGCGGGGTGGGCCTTGACGACGACGGGACAGCCGGCCGCGAGGGCCGAGACCGTGTCGGTGCCTGCGACCGAGATGGCGAAGGGGAAGTTGCTGGCGCCAAACACGACGACGGGACCGACGCCGATGTTCATGGCGCGCACGTCGGGTTTCGGCAACGGCTGGCGCTTCGCATCCGGGCGATCGATGCGCGCGCCGACGAAGGCGCCGTCGCGAGCCAGGGCGGCGAAGATGCGCACCTGGTTCAGCATGCGCCCGCGCTCGGACTGCAGCCGCGCGGCGGGTAGGCCGGTTTCGTCGTGCGCAAGGCTCAGCAGCGCATCGCCAAGGCCTTCCAGTTCGGCGACCACCGTGTCGAGGAAAGCGCCAATGTCCTTGCCGGATTTGCGTCGGTAGTGCGGGAAGGCAGCGGCCGCCGCCCGCACGCCGTGATCCACCTCGGCGGCTGTCGCCTCGTGGAACTTCGTCGGCAGCGTGGTGCTGTCGTTCGGGTTGGTGGCGGTGAAGGTGTCGCCGTCGGCGGCGGTTGCGTCGCCGTTGATGAGATGTTTACCGTGGAGCTGCATATCGGCGCCTCCCCGATTCAGGCGACCGGGTTCGCCAGCGTCCCGATGGGCGGGATGGTGATGCGAACTTCATCGCCGGGTTGGAGGGTGAAGTTGTCGGAGGGCACGATGCCCGTGCCGGTCAACAGGAACGCGCCTGCCGGGAAACTTGCCTCGCGGAACAGGAACTCGACCAGCGCCTCGGGCTTGCGGCGAAGCTGCGACAGGGAGGTCTTGTCGCCAGCCACCTCGCGGCCACCCCGAACGATGGACAGGATGATCTCGGTGTCGGGCGGCAGCATCGTGTCGGTGATCAGCAGGCCGGGGCCGAGGGCGGCGCAGCCGTCGAACACCTTTGCTTGCGGCAGATAGAGCGGGTTTTCGCCCTCGATGTCTCGGCACGACAGATCGTTGCCCACGGTGTACCCGATGATGCGGCCACGCCGGTTGATCACCAGTGCCAGCTCGGGCTCGGGCACCATCCATTTCGAATCCTTGCGCAGGCGCATGGTGGCGCCGGGTGCGGCCACGCGATGGGGGGTCGCCTTGAAGAACAGCTCGGGGCGCTCGGCCTCGTACACGCGGTCGTAGAAGTTGCCGCCACCAGCCGCCTTCGATTCTTCCATGCGGGCCGTGCGGCTGCGCCAGTAGGTGACGCCTGCCGCCCAGACTTCCTGCGCACCGATGGGTGCCAGCAGGGTCATCGGCTTGTTCAGCGTGCGACCGGCGGTCACCGCGGCGCGGAGGGTAGCTCCCAGGTCGTCCAGGTTGAAGAGCGTGTCCCAGTCTCGCTCGGTGATGGCGTAGAACTTCCCGCCGTCCTCAACAACAGGTCCCCGTGACGTTCGATAGAGCAGCATGGCGAGGGCTAGTTCTCCTCTACCGGGTCGGGAGCGTCAA
>JANPCZ010000312.1:0-7138 GCA_031431215.1 Myxococcales bacterium | reverse complement strand
CCGATGACCTCGTCGCCGTTGCGGAACTGCGCTTCCTTGCGGGTGGCATCGGCGTGTAGCCAGGTCAGCGGCGCCGGGGTTTCGCTATTCTTGCGCAGGATCTCCGCGGCCAGCGTCACGGTGGTGCCGTCGGTCTTGCTGCGCGGGACCAGATCCAGCCGCAGCGATGCCAGTCGGCCCGGCCCCGGCGAAAATTCCAGCGTGGTGGTTCTCGGCCTCTTGCTGCCGGCCTTGTCATCTGTCGGCGCCGAATCGACTGCAACCGTGGGTGTCATCGGCCGCCAGCCGTCGGGATAGCGGGCGACCATCTGTCGCATCTCGCCTTGCCAGGTAGACAGGCGCCGCGCCGCCGCGCGACTGCTCTGTCTGGCCGCGCCCGCTGGCCAGGCCGCGTCGATCGCCAGCGCCGCGACGTCACGCCGCAGCCGAGCCAGGCGTGCCTGCAGGTACGGGCTATCGACCACGATCTCGGGCGGGAATGGGTGATCGTTACCCCAGCCCTTGAGGTCGGGATTGGGCGTGTACGTGTAGTCGCCGTACACGCCCCATTGCTTGACGTCGGCGAAAAAGGCCGCCATCGAATAGAAGTCGCGGGTCGAGAACGGATCGAACTTGTGGTCGTGGCACTCGGCGCATCCCATGGTCGAGCCCAGCCAGGTCTGGGCCACGGTGCGCACGCGATCCGCGGCGTACTTGGCCAGATACTCGTTGGTTTGGGCGCCGCCCTCGCGAGTCACCATGTTCAAGCGATGAAAGCCTGTGGCGACCAGTTGTGCGGTGGTCGGCTTCGGCAACAGATCGCCCGCTACCTGATCGATGGTGAACTGGTCGAACGGCTGGTTGCGGTTGAAGGCGTCGATGACCCAGTCGCGGTACGGCGACACGTTCTGGTTCTGATCGCCGTGGTAGCCGACTGTGTCGGCGAACCTGACGACGTCGAGCCAGGGTATCGCCATGCGCTCGCCATAATGGGGCGAAGCTAGCAGCCGGTCGACCAGTTGCTCCCAGGCGTGGGGGCCGTCGTCGGCGATGAAGGCGCGCACAGCTTCGGGGGTCGGCGGCAGGCCAATCAGATCCAGACTGACCCGCCTGATGAGGGTGCGCCGATCGGCGGGCGGCGACGGGGCGATGCCGCGATCCTCGAGAGTTGCCAGGATGAACGCATCGATCGGGTTGGCCACCAAGCGCGGGGTCTTGGTTGGGGGCACCTCGGGCCGGCGCACCGGCACGTACGCCCAGTGGGGTTGGTACTCGGCACCCTCGGCGATCCAGCGGCGGAGGAGGTCGTGCTGCACGGCGGTCAGCTGCTTGTGCGTCTCGGGTGGCGGCATCACCTCATCGGGGTCCTTCGAAGCGACCCGCGTCCAAAGCTCGCTTGCGTCGGGTTTGCCGGGAACCACGGCCTTGGCTTGCAGCGCCGACTCACGCAGGTCGAGGCGCAGCTTGGCCTTACGCCGGCCCTTGTCGGGGCCGTGGCAGGCGAAGCAGTTGTCCGACAGAATGGGGCGGATGTCGCGGTTCCACTGCACCCGCCCGGGTGCTGCGGCCGCCGGCGGCGGGCCCCACCACGCCGTCGCGAAGAGGCCGGCCGTCGCGACCAGCGCGAGACCGGTGTGCGTGAGTTTCATGCGGGTACCAAATAGAGCATAGCCTGGCATGGCGTAGGCCGACGGGGTCGTGGCTGTCCGAGACGCCGCAGGGCGCGGGCGGCACCAAGCCTCTATTTGTTCGTACGCGAACGCCGTCCCGTTGCCGGTTGCGAAAGACACCGTCCCGGACAAAGTCGAAGCAGTTTGTAACTACGGCCACCTGCGCCGTGAGACGACGCAGCGGAGGCATGGGTTCCCGGTCCCCGCCGTCAGCGCCTTCCTGGCGTTGCGGAAGTGACGTCCGGGTAGGCACTCGCGAACAGTGCCTCGGCGGCGTCCAGCATGGCGGGGCCGGGCTCGTCGAGTAGGGCCGCGGGTAGCTCGATCAGGCGCGCGCGATCGCCACACGCGGCCAACCGGTGGAGGCCGGGGTAGCGGCAGATCACTGCGCCCATGTCGGCCTTCGTGACCAGCAGATCGGGCGCCATCCCAAGCACCTGCTCGGCGGAGTAGCGCGGCCAGTCGGCAAAGTCTGAGGCCGCCACGTCGACCAATCCCGCGTGGGTGAGCACGTCGTGGTAGCTGGTGCCGGCGGTGCCACCGTAGAGGCCCGGCCCGACGGCTGCCAGATACAGCGCGGTCCGGCGCGGACGTGCTCCCAGCGGCGCCGCCACCGCCTGCATCCGACGGCCAAAACTCGTCGTGAATGCGCGCCCACGCTCGGGCTGACCCAGCAATTCAGCCAGCGTCTCGGCGCTGGGCAGCAGGGTGGCAAGTCCCCGCAGGTAGCCGAGATCGAACACAGCGATCCCGGCCGCCCGCAGCTTCGCAATACGCCCGGCCGCGCCCCAGGTGTGCAGCAGGACCAGATCAGGCTTGAGCACCAGGAGACTCTCGATCGGGCCCAGTCCTTCGACGGCCGGCTTGCCGGCGTACTGGAAAGCGCGCTGCGATCCGCGCACGCCGGCGCCGCTGAAGGCAGCTATGCGATCGGGCTCGCACAGCTCGACCAGCAGGCGGTCGGTCACCAGATCGGTCGAGAGGATGCGGCGAAACGGCGCAATCGTGACCGCCTGTCCGCTGGCGTCGACCAGGCCCTGGCCGCCGCCCGGCATAGCGATCCTGCGATGTGCAGGCAGCGCGGCGGCGGGCTGCACATGCGCTGCCACGCCGGACGAACGCCCGGGCAACCAGGCTGCGGCCATCGCTAGACCCAGTGTCACAACCAACCCGGCGGTGTTGCCGATCGCAGTCCGGTTCACGGGACTTCTCCATCGACTGCCGGCAATCGGCATGCGAACTGCGCGGCAGGCGCAAGCACGACCCCGTACACGCGCCGCACCGGATCGCTTGCGATCACCGTGGCCGGCGTGCCGGCCGTGACCAGGCGTCCGGCGTCGAGCAGCACGGCGTGATCGGCCTCGGCCGCCGCCTCCTGCAACTGGTGCAGCACGACGATGACGGCGCAACCGTCATTCGCCAGGCCGCGCAGGACCCGGAACAGCGCCAGCGCGTGCCCGACGTCGAGAGCGGCGGTGGGCTCGTCTAGCAGCAAGAGCTTGGCCTCGGTAGCCAGTGCACGCGCTAGGAGAACGCGGCGGCGCTCGCCGTACGACAGGCGATCGAACGAGCGCTCCGCCAGCGCCGTCACGTCGGTGCGCTCCATCGCGGACGCCACCGCCTCGCGATCGGTGCGACCGCCGCCCGGCCGGCCGCCCTGATGCGCGAAACGTCCCTGCGCCACCACGTCGGTGACGGCCAACGCTGCGTCCAGGGCCGAGTGCTGCGGCACGTACGCGACCCGCCGCGCCCGATCCTCGCGCGGCAGTGCCGCCAGATCGGTTGCGCGAATTTCGATGCGACCCTGGTAGGGCAGTACTCCGGCGATGGCCTTGAGCACGGTGCTCTTGCCGGCACCATTGGGCCCCAGCAAGACGGTCACATGGCCGGCGCGCGCCGCGAACGACAAATCGTCGACCACGCGACGGCCGCCGCGCATGACCGACAGGCCGCGGACATCGAGGTGGCCTTCAGCCATGCCGCACCTCGTGTTGTGCGCGCGCCAGCAGCACCAGGAACACGGGGGCGCCGACCAGACCGGTGACCACACCGAGGGGGATCTCGGAGCGCGATGGCAAAGTGCGCGCGACAATATCGCACGCGACCAGGAACACGCCGCCGCCCAGCGCCGCCGCCGGGATCAAGCGCCGGTGCAGGACGCCGGTGAACGGCCGCAGCACGTGGGGCACGATCAGCCCGACGAAGATCAAGTTGCCTCCGACCGAGACCGCCGCCGCCGTCAGCACGGCCACCCAGAGCACGCACCAGCGGCGCGCCTGCCCGACGTCCACGCCCAGGGTCGCGGCTTCCTCTTCGCCCGACAACAACACATCCAGCGTGCGGCCCCACGCCCACGCCGCGCACAAGCCGCCCACCACCAGGGGCGTCGCCAGCAACAATTGCCGCCGCCCGACGCCGCCAACGCCTCCAAGCGTGAACGCGATGACGGCGCGACCGACCTCCCACGAGTCCTGGGCCAGACTGACCAGCAGGCCGCCTAGCGACAGGAACAGCGACGACAGGATGAAGCCGGTCAGGATCAGCATCACGCCGCCGGTACGCTCACGCAGGAACACCAGGATCACGCCCAGCGCGAGCCCCGCACCGGCGAGGCAACCGAGCGGCACCACCAGATCGGGTGGCAGCGCTCGCGCGCGCATCGCTGTCGGCACGAACGCCAGCCCCAGCAGGGCCACCTGGCCGCCCAGGCTGGCGCCCGCCGTGGTGCCCAGGATAGACGGGCTGACCAGCGGGTTGCGGAACAAGCCCTGGACGACCACGCCGCCGACCGCCAGCGCCGCACCGGCAAGAAACGCCGCGGCGACGCGCGTCGCGCGCAGGTCGAGGATGGTACGCGCCAGCGCCGGATCGCGCAGGCTGGCCTGGCCCAGCAACAACGCCGCCGCCACCGCCGCCACGCACAGCGTGCTCAGCACCAGGTAGGTGGCGAACAGGCGGCGGCGCGCGGCGGTGCTCACGGGTGGTCGCCTCTAGTACCACCCTGTGGAGCGCGAGAACACGTCCTTGACGTTGCTCGGCGCGAACGAGGTCGCCATGGTCGCGCCGGTCGTCGTCACATTCCAGACCAGCATCTTCGGGCCCTTGTCGGACGAGTCGGTGACGAACAGCTTCTTGCTGGCGCCATCCAGCAGCATCCCGTCCAGGACGAACGGCCCCGACGCCTCGAACACCTGCTTGGGTGCGCCGCCCACGAAGTCAAACGACCACAGTTGATCCTTGGTCATCGCCTTGAAATCGCCCGCCAGCGTGGTGAAGGCGAGGGTCTTGCTGGCGACCGCCACGCGAAATCCCGACACCGGCCGTCCGAACGGCATCGCGGGCACGGTCTTCACCGTGGGTGGCGTCGCCGCCAGATCGATCCACGCGACGCCCGCGCCATCGATCTGCTTGGCGCCGTCGGCGAACAGGCCGTTGCATGCCACCGCCAGCGCGTGTGCGGCCTCGTCGTAGGTCAGCCCGCCGCAGTTTTCCAGCCCACCCAGATCGATGGTCGCGCTGACCATGTCGGTCTTCGGATCGATGACCACCAGCCGGCCCGGCCCCGCGGTCTTGAAGTCGGCCGACAGGTTGTTGAGGCTGACGTAGATCTTGCCGCCCACCCAAAGCGCGCGATCCGGCCTGGGCAACATGCTGGCACCGCCCTTGTCCTTGGTGGCGTGGGCTCGCAGGCTGATGGTGCCGGTGAGCTTGCCCAGGCCGGGGTCAACTATGGCGATGTCGCTGCCGTCGGCGTCCTTGTCGCCGTAGCGCAGGACGTACGCCTTGCTGGGCGATAGCCCGACGACATCGTGCGGGTAGGACTTGAACTCGGCGACCTTCATCTGGCGCAACACCGTGCAGGTGGCGGGATCCAGCCACACCAGGGAACTCTGGCCCCTGTCGATGACCAGCAGCTCATTGCCCGGCTGCGGCTGCGACGGCAGGGCGACGTCGCCCGACAGCGCCTGCGACAGTTTCGGGGCCATGGTGCCCGAGTTGATGCAATTGTCCTTAAGCACGGCATTGCTGGTCGGATCCACCAGCGAGATCACGACCGAACCATAGTCAGCGCTGCCGTTCACGACCGCGACACCCTTGGCCCTGGGCGGCCCGGCGGTCACCATCGGCGCCTGGGCGTCGCTGGGCCCGCCGTCAGGCACACCACCGTCGCTCACACCACCCGCGTCGGGCGCATGGCCCGCGTGCGGATCGGTGCCGGCGTCATCCTCGCAGGCGGCGGTTACGACGGCGATAGCGACGCAGGAAATCCAGGTCAGATTCGGTCTTCGGGTCGATCTCATTTCACGGTCTCCTTGGGTTTGAGGTCACGGGCGAAGTGCAGGGTCAGAAAGAACGAACGCCCGGGCAGCGGGAAGTCGACCAGGTCGTTGACGTGCGAGTCGGCCAGGTTGTAGGCGCTCGCCACCAGGCGCAGGCCGGTGCGCGGCGCCGAAAGCGAAGCGCCCGCGCCGAACAGAACCCGCGCCGGTACCCGCACCAGGTTGGCGCGGTCGAGGTAGTGCCCGCCGCTGACGTCGGCGTCCAGGTAGAGCCCAGCCGCAAGCGCGCCGCCGATGGCCACGTCGCGCAGTTCGGGCCGCGCGTAGGCCTGCAGGCGTGGCCGGTGTGGTAGCTGCGGACCAGCGTCGTCGCCGGCGCTGGTGCGATCGCGCGCGTCGGTGTACGTCGCCTGCGCCAGCACGTGCATTCGACGCCAGCGAAAGTCGGCGGCCGCCTCGGCGCCCAGCACGCGGGCGCGGCCGATGTTGCGGTAACGGGCGTTGTAGGTGCCCTTCTGAAAGTGGATGAGATCGTTCACCCAGGCTGCGAACAACGCGCCGTCGAGTAGCAGTTGCGTTGCGCCGGCCTGCCAGGAGGCGCGGGCGCCGGCGTCTGCATTCACGCCTCGTTCGGGCAGCAGGTCAGGGTTGCCGACCAGCGTGCCGTCGTTTCCGTAGCGCTCCATCAGCGACGGCAAGCGAGCGTAGCGGCCGGCGTTTGCGCGCAGGATCACGGCGGCGGACGGTCGCTGCACGAGGCCCACTCGTGCCATCGGCAACACCCGATCCGTCGCTTCCAGAGCAGCGCCGCGCGCCCCTGGCACATGGCTGTGTGTGATCTCGTCGGACGCTGCCTCGACACGAATCGACGGCAGCACGTCGAGCGCCAGCGATGACACCAGCACATCGGCCTGCACGCCGGCCGCGCCCGCGGTGCGCGAGCCGGGAAGCTGGATGGTGTCGGCCGCCAGCTCGTCGAAGGGTCGGAACTCTTCATGGTGCGCGTCGGTCATCCCTGACAGTCGCAGCCAGTCGGCCAGCGGCCGTGATGCCGTGACGGTCGCACCAGCCGTGGTGATGCGGTCACGGGTCCGCGTCGGTACGAACGACAACTCGCGCTTCTCGTCGTGGAAGCGCTGCTCGCCCAGCACGACGTACGCTTGCGCGCGTAGCCGCCCACCGGGGCCCAGATCGTCGCGTGATTCGTAC
>JANPCZ010000311.1:0-1818 GCA_031431215.1 Myxococcales bacterium | reverse complement strand
GACGCGTTGCCCTTGACGCTGCCCAGGCTGGTCTGCGACACGCGTCCTTCCGCTTTTACAATGCCGAAGTCGATCAGGCGGATGTCGCCCGTTTGCGTGGCCATGATGTTGGTGGTCGAGACGTCGCGGTGGACGATGCGCAGTGGGCGGCCGTCGGCGTCGGTCTTAGCGTGGGCGTAGGCGAGGCCTTGCAGCGTTTCGTGGGCGACGTGGCAGGTCAGCGCCAGTTCGGGCGGCGTGCCCAGCCGTTCGATGTGGCGGTCGAGGATCTGCGCCAGGTTGCGGCCCACGATGTATTCCTGCGTGAGGTAATAGCCGTCTTCGGCTTTGCCGAAGTCGAACACCGGCACGATGTTGGGATGCACCAGCTGCGAGCCCAGGCGCGCCTCGTCGATGAACTGGGCCACTGCGTCGCGGTTGTCGGCCAGACCGGCCTTGAGCCGCTTGAGCACGAAGATGCGCTCGAAGCCCTCGGGGCCGGCCAACGCGGCAGTGTGAATCTCGGACATGCCGCCCTCGCCCAGGCGATCGAGCAAGGTGTAGCGTCCGAAGCTGCGACCGGTCTTGGCGGGCTGAATGGCCGTGGCGTCGTGGGGGCCGGACGGTCGCAAGACCGGCTTCTGCGTGGTGGCCGCGGCGAGCGAGGCTGGGACCGCGTCGATGATCGGGGTGGAGGTCAGGGCAGGGGGCGGGCGGCGCAGGGCGGCCGCAACGGCGATCAGGAGGGAAAGCCCGGCCAGCGCCCACAACAGCGTGGCGGTTCCGGCGCGGCCGCGGTCGCCGGTTGAACCCGGCGCCGTGGGTGTGAACGCAAGCTCGGGCGCAGGGCGCGCGAGGGCCAGCGTCGGTGGCCGCCTGCCAAGGGCGGCGGGTGCCATGCGCGCGGCGGCGATCAGCAACGGGACGGGGCCGTCAAGGAGGATCGAGGCGGCGCCTCGATCTGCTGCGTTCACGAGGACGGCCTGATCGGCGGTGAAGCCACGCGGTCGCAGGACCAGCTCACCTTCGCCGCGATCGAGCGCCACCTGGTAGCGACGCCAGGACGCGAATTCGGCCTCGTTGTCGAGGATGTCGAGGATGGTGGCGGCGTCGACGCGCTGGCGCAGCGCTGCCTGTAGCTGGGGCGCCGCCGCCGCCGTGCTGGCTTCGCGCTCGAGCGCGGCGCGCGCGGTCTGGACCTTCTCGTCGTGTGCGCGCTGGCTTGCGACCCGCTGGCGCGCCGTCGACTCGCGCTTGTCGCGCTCGTTGCTACCGGAGGTCAGCGCAGCGATGGTGGCGGCGATAGCCACAAAGCCCGCAACCGCCGCGATGGTCCTCCCCGTTCTCCTTACCTGCAAGCCCGCCCATCTAAGCACAATGTGGCGTGGGGCAGGAATAGGAACGCTATTCGAGCGGATCGATCCAGCGAAGCTCAGGGAAACGTGCGAAGTCCGCGGCTTGCGTTGCCGGTGCGTCGCCTCCCCAGCTACTCGTAGCTCGCGTACGGGTGCCCGGCCTTGTTGTTGTGGGGCGCCCTGGGGAGCGATTTAACCGCCAGATTGGCGACGCCGCCGTCGGGGCCAACTTCGATGGTCACAGTGGCGGGCGAGGTCGAGGGGCTCCAGGCGACGATCTCGCGGCGGCCGGTGGGCACGCTTCCGATGCGGAAGCTGCCGTCGGTGCCGACCTTGGCGTAGTGCGGGCCGGGCACCACCAGGATGCTGGCGCGCATGCTTGCATGCAGGTTGCAGTACAGATCAACCACGCCGGCGGCCGACAGGGTTTCTGACCTCACCGGATCGCCGGCGCGGTACGAGCCCAGATCGAACGGATGCACCG
>JANPCZ010000310.1:0-18033 GCA_031431215.1 Myxococcales bacterium | reverse complement strand
ACCCGCTCACTCCACCGCTGGTGCCACGTCCACCACCACGCGCAGCTCGTGAGCGCCGCCACCCAGGATCACACCGCGCACCGGCGTCACGTCGCCGAAGTCGCGACCGTAGGCGAGCGTGATGTGTTCGTCGCCCGGGATGAGATCGTTCGTGGGATCGAACTCGACCCAGCCGAAGTCGGGCAAGTACGTCGACACCCATGCATGGGACGCGTCGGCTCCCACCAGGCGCGCAGTTCCGGGCGGTGGCCGGGTTAGCAGGTAACCGCTGACGTAGCGGCCGGCCAGTCCCAGCGCCCGCAAGCACGCGATCTGAAGATGGGCGAAGTCCTGACAGACCCCGCGGCGGTGCTCGATCACTTCGGATAGCGGTGTCGCCACCGTGGTCGCCACCGGATCGTAGGTGAAGTCGGAGTGAATCCGGTGAGTCAGATCGCGCGCACCATCCAGCAATGCCCGGCCGGGCGGGAAAGACGGCTCCGCGTACGCCAGCACCGCTGAACTGGTTTTGACGAACGGTGAGTCGAAGCTGAAGGCGTAGGCATCGAGGACATCGGCCCGGCGATCCCGCCGCAAGCGATCGCGCACGGTCTCCCACGGCAGGCCGAACAGCAGCGGCGGCCGTTCGGGTGCGGCCACGGTGACCTCGCTGTACGCCTCGATGACAAGCTTGCGGTGCGGCTCTTCGATGCTGAAGTACGAGGCACGATTGCCGAATGTGTCGATGTGCTCGCGCCGCAGTGCCGGCTGAGGGGTGATGCGCAGATCGCGCGCCTGGCAGGTCTGGCCGCTTCCTTGTAGCGGAACCACGTGCACCTGATGATGGGACAGGGTCACCGGCTCGCTGTACGCGTACTCCGTCAGGTGGTTGATCCGATATCTCAAGGTGCCATCTCGCCCGGGCCGCCGCTGAGCTGGCGCGAGACAGCGGCGTGGTTCAGGTAGCTCGCGCCGAGAGAATCCGACAGCCGCGGTAGCACCTCAAGCAGCCGCCGGAGCAGCGCACCCAGCGCGGTGCGCCCTCCCGTCAGATCCGTGGCACAAGTCGCGTCGACGTCGGCCAGGCGCAGATCCGATAGCGCTTGCAGCACCAGTCGCTCCTGGGTGGTGCGCATCGCGACCGAGGCATCGCGTGGCAACTGGGCGATGTGCTCGGCAATCGTGGTCAGCTGGAACACCACCGAGCGCGGATTGCTCTCGTCGGTCAGCAAGAGATCCACCGCCGGCGCCACTTGCAAATGGTTGAGGTAGCGCCGGCGGTACGTCATGCCGCTGTCAGCCGCTTCGAGCACGGCCTCGAGCAGCGGCCCTTCCCGCTCGCATACGCCGCCGAGGGTCCAGAACACCAGCGCGGCGACGCCAAACGCACGCTCGAGGCGACGGCCGAGGTCCAGAAACCGCCAGGCCTGGCCATGCGTCATGCTGTCCATGGCCAGACCGCTGAACGCCGCCAGCGTGACGATGGTTTGATTGAGACCACGCAGGACATTCGCGATGCGATCTCCACCGTCGGGCGACGGCGCAAGGTCCTGCTCGAGCGAGGTCAGGATGCGCCAGGTATCAACCGAGATGCGATCCCGGCACTCGCGTCCCACGCGGTGGATGTCGCGCACCACCGCTGGCAACGAGCCCGGCTCCTTGCCGACGCTGAGCGCCTTGAGGAACACCGCCTCCCCACTGGCCAGGGTGCTGGCCACCGAGCCCGGTTGGTCGGAAACCGGCTGGTGGGTCAGGGCAACCAGAGCGCGCAACAGCGGCCCGACCTCGGCGCCCGCGGCGACCAACGGATCCTGATCGCCCAGCCGCACCGCGATGACCCGACCAAGGCGCGCCAGCCCCTCGGCGCGTTCGGTATAACGGCCAAGCCAGAACAGGTTGTCCGCCACGCGACTGGGCAGATCCCCGCCGCCCCGGCTAAGCGCGATGGGCGCATCCGTCGGCGGCAGCAGGCTGAAGGTATTGACCGGACTGGTGCTTGCGATCCAGGTGTCTTGGCTACCGCCACCCCGGGCGATGGAAACCTCCAGGGCTTCCGGGGACGGTGCAAACCGCGCGAGACCACCGGGCATCACGGTGTGCCCTGCGCCAGTTGCCACCAGGAAGGTGCGCAGCACCCAGTGGCGCGGTTCAAGTCGGTCACCGTTCAGCGTCGGCGTCGTGGCCAGCGGCACCTGTTCTTGCGCGACCACGGCGCGAGGATCAGCGACGATGCGTGCCCGCAAGGCATCCAGGCCAGCGCGGTCGAGGCCACCGCCGAAGACCGGCTCGGTGTGGCTGACTGTGAAAGCAGGCTTGATCACCAGTTCGTGCAAGCGATCGAGCACCTGCGCGCGCGCTTCGGGATCGCCGCACCACCAGGTTGTCACCGACGGCATCTGCAGATCTTCGCCCAGCAGCGACCGACACAGCCCGGGCAAGAACGGCAAGAGCGCCGGCGTGGCGACCAGGCCCGTGCCTAGCGGATTGGCGATCGCGACCGAACGCTCGCGCACAGCCTGGACCAGGCCCGGAATGCCGAGCAGCGAGTCCGGGCGCAGTTCCAACGGATCACACAGCTCGTCGTGGACGCGGCGGAGAATCACATCGACCGCATGCAAGCCGCCCAGGGTCTTCAAGAACACCCGTCCTTCGCGCACCGTCAGATCGCCGCCGTGAACCAACGGGTAGCCAAGGTATTGCGCCAGGTACGCTTGCTCGAAGTAGGTCGGATCTGCCGGCCCGGAGGTCAGCATCACGACGCGCGGGTTGTCGCGGTTGCGGGGCGCCAGACTGGCCAAGGTGTCGCGCACGGTGCGAAAGAAGCGAGCCAGCCGCTCGACATTGAAGTCGCGAAAAACGTCGGGCAGCGTGCGCGAAACGATGATCCGGTTTTCAAGCGCGTAGCCCATGCCGGTGGGCACCTGTGTGCGATCCGACAGCACACGAAATCGGCCGTCCGGACCGCGCACCAGATCGGCGGCGTAAAGCGGCAGCCAGCGTCCATTCGGCGCGGGCAGACCCTGACAGGCACGCAGGAAGCCCGGGTGACCGAACACCAGTTCGGGCGGAAGCGAGCCATCCTTGAGACAGGCTTGCGGGCCATAGATGTCGGCGAGCAGGCTCTCGAACAGGCGCGCCCGCTGGGTCAACGCGGTCACCAGCGTCGACCAGCTCGCGCCCGAAAGCAACGCGGGCACCGGCGAGAGCGGCCAGGGGCGCTCCATGCCCTGGGCGTCCCCGTAGATGTTGTAGCTGACGCCGTTCTCGTGGATGAGCTCCTGGGCCTGGGCCCAGCGGCGCTTCATCTCGGACGCGCCCAGACCGTCGAGCAGGGCGACCAGCGGGGCCCAGTGGGGGCGCACCCTGCCGTTGTCATCGGCGAGCTCGTCGTAGGTGCCGGGGCTCGGACGGTAACCGGCTACAAACCCGTCGGCAGCGACGAGCGGGCCCTCAGGCGTCATCTGCCGCTCACGCTAACACAGCCTCCGCGCGCGCTCGACATCCGCCATCAGACCGGCGCCGGCCGGCGCAGATCCAGGGTCATGGGGAAGTCGGGGTTTGGTTCCGCCGGCGGCTCTGGCATCGGCCCTGGCGTGTGGCCATGGGCCCAAAAACGAGCCGCGCGCCGGCCCTCGGCCTCGAAGCTGGTGGTCGGGAATCGTTCGTGCGACAGACCGCCGGGGTGCGAGACGTGATACGTGCATCCGCCGATCGACCGCCCACTCCAGGTGTCGACGACGTCGAAGACCAGCGGTGCGTGAACGCCGATGGTCGGGTGCAGGGCCGATCCCTGCTGCCAGGCGCGAAAGCGAACGCCCGCCACGTGTTCGCCCGGGCTGCCGGTGGGATGCAACGGCACGCGGCGACCGTTGCAGGCGATCACGTGGCGTGGGTCGGTCATGCCGCGGACCTTGACCTCGATCCGTTCAAGCGACGTGTCGGCGTAGCGCACGTTGCCGCCGCCGCCCGGCTCTTCACCCAGCACCGGCCAGGCCTCGATGGCTTGCCGCAACTCGAGCGCCAGGCCAGCCACTGCGATCCTGCCGTAGACCGGGAAGCGAAATTCGTGATGCGCGCGGTACCAGTCATTGGCAAAGGGGTAGCCGGCGCCGCGTAGATCGTTCAGCACGTCGCCAAAGTCCTGGCCCACGAAATGCGGCAGGCTGAAGCGATCGGCAAGCGCGGTGCCCCAGCGGACCAGCGGCCGCTGGTAAGGCTTGCGCCAGAACCAGGCGACTAGTCCCCGCAGCAAGAGCTGCTGGGCCAGGCTCATGCGCGCGTGCGGCGGCATCTCGAAGGCGCGCAGCTCGACCAGGCCCAGGCGTCCGGCGGCGTGATCGGGACTGAACAGCTTGTCGATGCAGATCTCGGTGCGGTGGGTGTTGCCGCTGACATCGACCAACAGGTGGCGGAACAGACGATCGACCAGCCACGGCGGCGTGGTCGGACTTTCTTCCGGGACTTGCGCGAAGGCCAGTTCAAGCTCGTGCAAGCCATCGTGGCGAGCCTCGTCGGGACGCGGGGCTTGGCTTGTGGGCCCGACGAACAGGCCCGAAAACAAATACGACAGCGACGGGTGGTTCTCCCAGTAGGTCAGCAGGCTGCGCAGCAGATCGGGGCGGCGCAGAAACGGGCTGTCGGCCGGCGTCGCGCCACCCAGCACAACGTGGTTGCCACCGCCGGTTCCGGTGTGCCGTCCGTCGAGCATGAACTTCTCGGTGCCTAGGCGCAGCTGCCGAGCTTCTTCGTAAAGCGTGGTGGTGTTCTCCACCAGTTCGGTCCACGACGCTGTCGGATGAACGTTCACTTCGATGACCCCGGGATCGGGCGTCACCTGGATCTTCTCCAGACGGTGATCGAACGGCGGCTGATAGCCTTCGAGCCGCACCGGTTGGCTACGCGCCTCGGCGACTTCCTCGATCGCGGCGACCAGGTCCAGGTACTCCTCGATCAACCCAAGCGGTGGCAAGAAGACGTGCAAGATCCCGCCGCGCGGCTCCAGGCACAGGGCCGTGCGCACGACTGATGCCGTCGCCGCGCTTGGCTTGCCTGGCGCGGGCGCGGGCGATGCAGCGTCATGCGCAGCGGCGTGCATGCGCGGCGAAATCATCGGTAAACGCTCGCGCGCCGCCAATGGATCGCGCGCGTACACGGCGTCGCGCGCTTCGGCCGCCTCCCAGGGCAGACTGTCGAGCGGCAGCCGAAATCCCAGCGGTGAATCCCCCGGCAGCAGGTAAAGCCGCTCGCTGCGCAACGACCAACGCGCGCTTTCCCACTGGGTCCGGCCACCGGCGAGCGAGCGCGCGCGCAGAGGCAACGCGTACCCCACGGGATTGGCCAGACCCTGCTCGAACACACGGGCCAGGCGCGCGCGCTCGACCGGATCGTCGACCCGGCTTGCAAGCGGATCGACGTTGGTCGGCAACCGTCGCTCGCGCCACAGGTGGTACCAGGTGTCCTCGAACGCCGGGTGGGTATGACGCTCGTCCACGCCCAGATGGCGGGCCAGCGCGCCGATGAACCCCTCCGCGTCGCTGATGGTCACCGGCCGCTCGACTGGCTCGCGCGCAAACCACTTCGGATTCCGCCACACCGGCACCCCATCCTTGCGGAAGTAGCACGACAGTGCCCAGCGCGGCAGTGGCTCACCCGGGTACCACTTGCCCTGCCCGTGGTGAAGGAAGCCGCCCGCCCCGAAACGCGCATACAGCCGTCGGATCAGAGCATCGGAGAGCTTGCGCTTGCTCGGCCCCATCGCCGTCGTGTTCCACTCGTCGCCGTCGACATCGTCGATGGACACGAAGGTGGGCTCACCGCCCATGGTCAGCCGCACGTCCTGCGCGACCAGATCCCGATCCACCTGTTGGCCCAGAGCATCGACCGCCTGCCATTGATCGTCGCGGTACGGCTTCGTGACCCGGGGCGCCTCGGCGATGCGCGTGACGGTCATCTCGAAGGAGAACTCTTCACCGACCTTGTCGTCCTTGCCCCGCTCGTCAAAGGAAAACGCGCCGGTGATCGGCGCCGCGTTGGACGGATCCGCGGTACAGGCGAGCGGGATATGACCTTCCCCGGCGAGCAGCCCGCTGGTCGCGTCGAGGCCGACCCAGCCGCCGCCCGGCAAATACACCTCGGCCCAGGCATGCAGATCGGAGCAGTCGGCACTGACGCCCGATTGCCCGTTGAGCGCCGCCACGTCGGCGACCAGCTGGATCGAGTAGCCCGACACGAAGCGTGCGGCAAACCCGAGGTGGCGATAGAGCTGCACGCCCAGCCAGGCGAAATCTCGACACGATCCGTGGCCACGGGCCAGAGCCTCGTCGGGCGAGAACACGCCGGGCTCCATGCGAATGTCGTAGCGAAGTCGGTTTTGCAGATCGCAGTTGATGTCGACCAGCACGTCGATGGTGCGGCGCTTGGCTCCGATGTGCCGCTTGCGCGTCTCGCCCACCAACCGCTCGAACGCCGCACCCGGAGGCAATCGTTCCAGGTAGGGCGCAAGTTCCCGGGCCAGCGCCGGCTCGTACTGAATGGGGAAGTGTTCCGCGGATTCCTCCAGGAAAAAATCGAACGGGTTCACCACCGCCAGCTCCGCAAGCAGGTCAACCTCGACCGTGAGCTCTTGCGCCGGTTCGAGAAAGACCAGGCGCGCCTGGTGGTTGCCGTAGGGATCCTGCTGCCAGTTCAAGAAGTGCTTTTCCGGCGAGACCTTGAGCGAGTACCCGAGGATCGGCGTCCGGCAGTGCGGGGCGGGCCGCAGGCGGACCACATGAGGCAACAAGGTTACCGGCCGGTCGTACCGGTATCGGGTCTTGTGGGTGAGGGCTACGCGTATGGCCATGAGTTTCCGAGCAAAACACCCAGCATGACCCTACCCGGCAAAGGTAAACAACAAATTTCAATACGGTAAAATCGCGGCCAACTTGAGCGAACAGCGGCAGGAATTGCCCGCCTGTCTTCTAGAGTGTGTTCGTGGCATCGCCCGAAGCTGATCCCCACGCGTTGTTCGCCCGCTACCAGCCCCTGGCCGGCAGCTACGACGAGTTCATCTCGAACGAAGGCACCCCGCGTGCCCACGCCCTGACCGCGATCCGATTGCTGACGTCGCTAGGGGCCACGGAACTCGGTCGCTGCCAGGCCCTGGCCGAGAAGGCGCTGATAAGTGGCGGGGTGACGTTCAACGTCTATTCGGACAAACGCGGCGCCGAGAAGATCCTGCCCTTCTGCATGATCCCACGCGTGATCGGCGCCGCCGAGTGGGGCCGCGTCGAGATCGGCCTGGTCCAGCGATTGCGCGCGCTCGAGATGTTCCTCGACGATGTTTACGGCAAGCAGCGCATTCTGAAGGAAGGCGTGATTCCGGCCGACATGGTGCTGGGCGCCAAGCACTTCATCCCCAAGCTGCACGGTCTGCGCCCGCCCGGCGGGGTCAGGATCCACATCGCGGGCATCGATCTCATTCGCGATCCCGAGGGTACGTTCCGCGTGCTCGAGGACAACCTGCGGACACCGTCTGGTGTGTCCTACGTTCTCGAGAATCGCCTGATCACCAAGCGCGTGTTGCCGCAGGCGCTCGAGCAGTTGGGGGTTCGACAGGTCGGCCAGTACGCGGCGCAGCTCGCCGATTCGCTGCGTTCGGTCGCTCCCAACCAGCCGGAAGACGCCAATGTGGTTCTGTTGACCCCTGGCCGCTACAACGCTGCCTACTTCGAACACACGTTTCTGGCCCGGATGATGGGCATCGAACTGGTCGAGCCGTCGGATCTGGTGGTCGATGCCGACACGGTGTACATGCGCACGACGCGCGGTCCGCAACGGGTGGACGTCATCTACCGCCGCATAGACGACGACTATCTCGACCCGGAATTCTTTCGGCCCGACAGCGTACTGGGCGTGCCCGGCCTGATGCGGGCTTACGCTGCCGGCAAGGTGGCTCTGGCCAACGCGCCCGGGAACGGCGTGTGTGACGACAAGGCGGTCTATCCCTTCGTCCCGGCGATGATCAAGTACTACCTCGGCGAAGAAGCCAAGCTCGAACAGGTGCGCACGTTCGTGTGCGCGCGCGAAGAAGACCGACGCTACGTTCTGGAACGGCTGCCGCAACTGGTGGTCAAGGCGGTGGACGAAGCGGGTGGCAACGGCATGCTCATGGGGCCTCAGGCCAGCGGCGCCGAGTGTGCCGAGTTCCGCGACCGCATCAACGCCGAGCCACGGCGGTACATCGCGCAACATAGGGTCGAGCTGTCGACCTGCCCGACCTGGGATCCGAGTACCCTGGATCTGGTGCCGCGGCGGGTGGATCTGCGGCCGTTCATCCTGACCCGCAGCTCGCCGTCGGCACCGTCGAGCTGGGTGCTTCCCGGGGGCCTGACCCGCGTGGCCCTGCGGCCCGGCTCGTACGTGGTCAATTCCAGCCAGGGCGGTGGGTCGAAGGACACCTGGGTGCAGAAGGCGGCAACGTGATTTCGCGAGTCGCCGACAACTGTTTCTGGTTCGGCCGCTATGTCGAACGCGCCGAGAGCACGGCGCGCCTTCTCGCGGTCACGCGCGAGCTGGTGTTCGATGCCGATCTGCCACCCGAGCAATGCTGGCAACCGCTGGTCATCGTCTCGGGCGAGTTGCCGACCCTGCTGGAACGCGATGGCGCGGCGGCGGTGGGACAGGGCGAGGTCGTCCAGCGCTACATCACGTGGAACCCCGACAACGGCGTCAGCCTGTTGAACTCGGTGCGTGCGGCGCGAGAAATCGCCCGCACCATTCGCGAGGTGTTGAGCATCGAAGTGTGGGAAGAGGTCAACGAGCTCTATCTGTGGATAAGCGATGGCGCGAGCGAAGCGGCGTACGCGAATCACCGCGAGGATTTCTATCGCAAGGTTCGCCGGAGCACGCAGCTTTGCCTCGGGCTGGTGCGCAGCACCATGTTGCACGACGAGCCGATGCGGTTCCTCTGGCTGGGCGTGATGCTCGAGCGCGTGGGTCAAACCGCTCGCATCCTCGACATGCACCACCACACGCTGTCGCCTGCGACCGAGGCCGGTGACAGCCAGCAGCGCCTGGTCGAGCTCAACTTGTGGCTGTCGCTGTTGCGCGCCTGTTCGGGCTTCGACGGTTTCATGAAGCGTCACCGTGGCCGGGTCAGTCGGGAGGGACTGGTGTCGTTCTTGGTTTTCGAGAGCCAGTTCCCGCGCTCGCTGCGCTATTGTCTGCGTTCCGCGCTTGGCATCCTGGGACAGCTCTACCCGCCGGGTTGCGGCGACGGGGTCGGCGTCGAATCCCTGGCCAGCCTCGAGGCTTTGTGTCGCTGGCTCGACAAGAACGAGTCCGCCACCCGCACCACGTCCATCCACGATCTGCTGACCAACGTGGTCGACCGCTCATCCGCGCTGTGTTCGATCATCCAGCGCGAGATGCTCGGGCCCGAGCGCCCGTCCCACACCGAAGCCACCGCCCAGTAGCGGATCAAGGCGTCTTGGTCGGCGCGATCTGGCGAAACTTCCGCATCAGAAGCGGCGGGTTTCCGGGTCTTTGCGCATCTGTTAAGCATTTGAAATAATTAACAAAAAGCTGTTTGTATTGGCACTCCCTGGCCTCGCTTGACAGCGTGGGGAACGTGCTTATACCTTGGGCCGCTCAAAACCGGAGTCGGTATGCCAGTTTACGAGTATGAATGCGGCGCGTGCGGCCATCGCTTCGAAGAGCAGCAGCGTATGGCGGACGCGCCCATCAAGACGTGCCCCAAGTGCAAGAAGAAGAAGGTCGAGCGGCTCATCAGCGCCACCTCTTTCATCTTGAAGGGGGGCGGCTGGTACAAGGATCTCTACTCCAGCCCGAAGGCAGGGGCGAAGAGCGGCGATGCAGCGGCGGGCGGAGGCGACGGCGGCAGCAGCGGTGGCGATGCCGACAAGGTGGCCAAGCCGGCCGCCGAGGGCGCCACCAAGGCCAAAGACGCTGGCAGCTCGTCCACGGTGAGCGACACCAAGAGCAAGGACGCGCCTGCGAGCAAGAGCGCCGGAGCAAGCAAAGATTCGGGACCGAGCAAGAACACTGGAAAGAAAACCGCGGCCGCCAAATAAGCGCCGCATCGACAAGGAGACAGCCATGAAAGTGAGACCGCTTTACGACCGCATCCTGATCAAGCGCCTGGACGAGGAGACCAAGACCGCGGGTGGCTTGTTCATCCCGGATACCGCCAAGGAGAAGCCCCAGGAGGGCATGGTGGTCGCCGTCGGCAGCGGCAAGATCCAGGAGGACGGCAAGCTGCGAAAGCTGGACGTCAAGGCCGGCGACAAGATCTTGTTCTCGAAGTACTCGGGCAACGACATCAAGATCGACGGAGTCGATCACATGATCATGAAAGAGGATGACATCCTCGCGATTCTCGAATAGCGACCGCACGAAAGGAACCGGAACATGGCAGCCAAGGACATCGTTTTTGCGCAGAGTGCGCGGCAGAGCATCGCGACAGGGCTGAACCTGTTGGCGAACACCGTCAAGGTCACGCTGGGGCCGCGCGGCCGCAACGTCATCATCGAGAAGTCATGGGGCTCACCGACGGTCACCAAGGACGGCGTCACGGTCGCCAAGGAGATCGAACTCGAAGACAAGCTGGCCAACATGGGCGCCCAGATGGTCAAAGAAGTCGCGTCGAAAACCTCCGACGTGGCCGGCGACGGCACCACGACGGCAACGGTGCTGGCGCAGGCTATCTACAACGAAGGTTCGCGCCTTGTGGCGGCGGGCCACAACCCGATGGACATCAAGCGTGGCATCGACAAGGCGGTCGAGAAGATCGTCGCGGCCCTCAAGGACCAGTCGAAGCCGACCAAGGGCAAGACCGAGATCGCGCAGGTCGGGACGATCAGCGCCAATGGCGATTCGATCATCGGCGATCTCCTGGCCGAGGCCATGGAGAAGGTGGGCAAGGAAGGTGTCATCACCGTCGAAGAGGCCAAGGCGATGGAGACCACGCTCGATGTGGTCGAGGGCATGCAGTTCGATCGCGGCTACCTGTCGCCGTACTTCGTGACCGATGCCGAGCGCATGGAAGCGGTGCTTGAAGACTGCTACCTGCTGGTGCACGAGAAGAAGATCTCGAACATGAAGGAGTTGCTGCCCTTGCTTGAGCAGGTAGCCAAGAGCAGCAAGCCGCTGCTCATCGTGGCCGAGGAAGTGGACGGCGAGGCGCTGGCCACGCTGGTGGTCAACAAGCTGCGCGGCACGATCAACGTGTGTTCGGTCAAGGCGCCGGGCTTCGGCGATCGCCGCAAGGAGATGCTGAAGGACATCGCCGTGCTGACCGGCGGTAACGCCATCACCGAGGACCTGGGCCTCAAGCTTGAGAACGTCACGCTCAAGGACCTGGGGCGAGCCAAGCGCATCGTCGTCGACAAGGACAACACCACCATCGTCGAGGGTGCGGGCAAGAAGGCCGAGATCGAAGGCCGCGTGAAGCAGATCCGGACGCAGATCGAGGACACGACCTCGGAATACGACCGCGAGAAGCTGCAGGAGCGGCTGGCCAAGCTGGTCGGCGGCGTCGCCGTCATCAAGGTCGGCGCGGCGACCGAATCGGAGATGAAGGAAAAGAAAGCGCGGGTCGAGGATGCGCTGCACGCGACACGGGCTGCCGTCGAAGAGGGCATCGTCCCGGGTGGCGGGGTCGCGCTGGTGCGTGCACTGGCTTCGATCGAAAGCCTGAAGTTCAGCGACGACCGGCAGTACGGCGTCAACATCATTCGCCGCGCGGTGGAAGAACCGCTGCGGCAGATAGCCGGTAACGCCGGCGTCGACGGCAGCATCGTGGTCGAGAAGGTCAAGAACGGCAAAGGCGCGTTCGGCTTCAACGCCGCGACCGAGGTGTACGAGGATCTGGTGAAGGCGGGCGTCATCGATCCGACCAAGGTCGTGCGCTGCGCGCTTCAGAACGCGGCGTCAGTTGCCAGCCTCATGCTGACCACCGAGTGTCTGGTGGCCGAGCGCCCGAAGAAGAAGGCATCCGACAAGGGCGCCGGGCAGGGCCACGGCGCTAGCGGCGGCGGCGAGCACCACGACGACTTCTAGGAGTTTCTAGCAGGGAACCAGCCCGGAACCCGGCAGGGTTCCGGGCGCGTGCCCGCTGGCTTGGGGTTCAAGCCAACTCGGCACAGTGGATCCGACCGGGCGTGTCTATAATGGCGACCTCCATGTCGGATCCGCAGCCGCAGAATCGCAAGAACCCGCGCATCGATGTTTACGCCCAGGCGGAGATCCGGGGCAACGAGATCCGGATCATGGCGGTGCGCAACGTATCGGCCGGCGGCGTGTACCTGGAAGGCACGGCCGAGGAGTATCCGGAGCTCGTGCCAGGGGTGCAGATCGATCTAACCCTGTTCGGGTCCGAGGATGGCCACGGGGACGATCCGGACTTCAACATCAGCTGCAAAGCCACGATCATCCGCATCGATGCCGGCTTCGCCGACAAGCGCCCGCCCGGGTTCGGCGCCACCATCGATCCTATCGACCAGGACCACCGCGATCGGCTGACCAACCTGATGGTGCGCGCTTCGGGATACCGGGTCGCGACGCGGCTGCCGTAGCGCGTAGCGCCCGCCGCGGGCCGGGTGGCCGGAAATACGCGAAAATTGGCTCTGGGAAACCGGTGGTGTTATCCCGGGGAGGCAGTGCTGAAGGTCGCCAGGGTCCTGTTCTCGTTGGCCTGCCTCGCCGCGCTCGTGTACTTCGGGTTCACGGTGCCGCTGGGTGAGCGGACGCTGTTCGGGCACTTGCGCGCCATCGGGAGCAGCCCGGAGTCGCAGCGCCTCTACCAGGGCACCAAGGACAAGGTCACCGGACTTTTTGGCGGCCACGATGGTGGAAAAGCCGCTGCCCAGGACGAGGCCGGGGATCACCTGGCCCCGTCGCACTCGGAGCAGGTCAAGGCCGCCGAGAAGGCGCCCCCGCAGGAGCAGATCACCAGCGCCGATCGGGAACAGATGCGGCGCCTCATCGAGTCGCACCGGCTGAAGTCGCCGCAGTGAGGCGGGCGGTCGTGCCGGTGGGCTTGCTGGCGCTGGCGCTGTTGCTGGCTCTGGCGGGCCCGGCTGCGGCCGTCGAGAAGTCCCGTAAGCCACCACCCAAGGTCACCGCAGCCGCGTCGCCCGTGGTGACGGGACCAGAAGGCTGGGGGGCGCTGGCGGCGCTGGCCCGCAAGGGGGTGGTGCACATCCGCGGGGCGCTCGGGCCGACGGGGGCTGCCGCGCGCGGCGCTGCCGGCGGCGCCGTGTCGGTGGGCTCAGGTTTTGTCGTCGATGCGGCCGGGCACATCGTCACCAACGAGCACGTGGTGCGCGGCACTGCCGACATCCGCGTGCGTTTCGCCGACGGACGCGAGCTGCCCGCGTGCGTGGTAGGCGCCGATGAGCCGACCGACATAGCTCTGCTCAAGGTCGAGGCCGGTGAGAGCCTGGACATCTTGCCACTGGGTGATTCGGATGCACTGCGCGTCGGCGATGCAGCGGTCGCCATCGGTAGCCCGTTCGGGTTCTCGCACAGCGTGACCGCCGGGATCGTGTCCGCGAAGGAACGAGTCATCCCGCGCCCCGACGAGTCGCCCAATGCCAACAAGCCCGGGATCGAGGGCTATTCCTTCTTCATCCAGACCGATGCGTCGATCAACCTCGGCAACTCGGGTGGGCCATTGCTGGACGCGCATGGCGCAGTCATCGGAGTCAACGCGGCGTTCTGGGGTGGGACGCAGCCGGCGCACGGTATCGGCTTCGCCATTCCCGTCAACATCGTCAAGGCGTTGCTGCCGCGGTTGCGCGACGAGGGCGAGGCGCCGCGATCCTTTCTGGGCGTGGAGAGTCAGCCGCTGACCTCCGCGGTCGCTCGGGCGCTGGGCCTTTCGGCGCTGCGCGGCGCCTTGCTTGCGCACGTCGAGCCGGGTTCTGCCGCCGAGCTTGCGGGCCTTGCGCCGGGCGATCTCGTGGTGACCTGGGCAGGCCGGCCGATCGCCGCCGACGAAGATCTGAAGATCTACGCGCAGCTCACACCGCCGGGATCGCGGGTTCGCGTCGGGCTCAGGCGCGCCGGATCGGTTAATGATGCCATCGAGGAACGGCTGCTGACCACGCGTGCGTTAGGCGGTCGCACGGCGCGTGTGATCCACCCGGCCGGGTGCCGCCCCCTCACCGCCGCGCCGATGCCCGAGGGATTCGACGCTGCGGATCTGTCGCCTGGGCGGGCGATCGGTTTGCCCGGTGGACGCGGCGTCGAGATCTCGCACGTGCAAGGCGGGGCGGCGCGCGAGGCCGACCTGCAGGCAGGTGACATCGTGCTGCGCGCCGGCCGGGTGGCGGTCGGCTCGGTGCAGGAGCTGCGGCGCGCCCTGGGGGAAGCGCCGGCGGATCGACCGGTGCCGCTACTGGTACGGCGCCAGGGCCGGCACTTCTGGGCGGCGCTGCCGCGTAGATGAGGGAGGCAACGACACCATGATCAAGATCGTCGCCACACGCGGAGACATGGAGCTGCTCACCGATGTGTCGGTCGAGGCGTTACCACGCCTGCTCGACGATCCGACGGTGTTGATCTGGGTGGATCTGTCGGGCGAGGTCGACCCGGAGTCGGATCGCATCGTGCGCGAAATCTTCCGCTTTCATCCGCTCGCCATCGAGGACTGCTTCGAGGCACGCGAGCAGCCCAAGATCGACAGCTACGATACCTACCTGTACATCATCACCCACGGACTGACCGCGGGGTCGACGGCGCTCGAGACCGACACGGTCGAGCTGGACGCCTTCGTCGGCAAGCGCTACTTGCTGACCTACCACGCGAAACCATCGCGCAGCATCGCCGGGGCGGCCGAGCTGGTCGCGCGCGGCGGCGGGCCGCTACGGCGCGGGCCCGCGCCGCTGCTGCACATGATCCTCGATCGTCAGGTCGATGACATCGTGCCGGTGCTTGACGGCATCGAGGAGCACATCGAAAGCCTGGAGGAACGCGTGTTCGCACGCCCGACCCACGACGATCTGGAGACGCTGCTTGCCCTCAAACGCACCACCCTGCACCTGCGCCGCTGGCTATCGAAGCAGCGCGACGTCATGTTTCGGCTGTCGCGCAGCGAGTTCGGATTGATTCCCGCGTCCGAGGCCATCCAGTTCCGCGACATCTACGATCACCTCTTGCGCTTCACCGATCACCTGGAGAACTTCCGCGAGATGACGACGTCGATCCAGGAGGCGCATATGTCGGTCACCAACATCCGCCTGGGCGAGATCATGAAGTTCCTGACCTTGTTCACCGCTGTCTTGATGCCGCTGACGGTGATCACCGGCATCTATGGCATGAACTTCGAGTACATGCCGGAGCTGAAGGCGCGCTGGGGCTACCCGGTGGCGGTGGCCGCGATGGTGCTGACCAGTGGGATCATCCTGGGCTTCTTCCGCTGGCGTGGCTGGCTGGGCAAGCCGCCGCAGCAATGATCGAACGGCGTGTGCTATAGCCCGGCATGATGGACGAGGGCGCGTACCGGCGGCAGATCGACCAAGTGTTCGGGGTGATCGACGCCGCGTTCGAGACGGTGGATCCCGATCTGGCCGAGAGCATGAACTCGCAGGGGACGCTGACCGTGGTGTTCAACGGCAAGTCGAAGCTGATCGTTTCGCCGCAGGCACCGACGCTGCAGATCTGGGTCGCCTTCCGTGACCGCGCCTGGCACATGAGCCGTGACGCCGCGACCGGCCGCTGGCTCGACGATCGCGGGATGGCGGTCGAGCTTTACGCGCTCATCGAGGAACTGACCCGAGCCGAGACCGGGCAGACCATCCGCATCGCCCGGTCAACCGCAGTGTGAGATCAGGGGCAGGCCGCGACACTGTTGATCCAGCTGCCGACCAGCATCGTGCCCACGGGGTCGATCAACTTGGTGCCGATCTGGGGCATGCGCGCCGCATCGAGGGTGTTCATTCTGGTCCACATGGTGGATTTGGCTGCCATGCCAGGAACCATGCGCTTCGCTCCGACCGGCATGTTTGTGTAGGTTCGCTCGGGGTCGACGTTGCAGATGTTCATGTCCTTGATCGCAGTTCCATAGCGCAAGTCGATCGCCGAGAAGTTGCCCTCGGGCCGGTGGCAGATCGCGCAGTTGGCCTGCATGTATGAGCGGGCTCGCTCGGTCACGGTGCCCGCCGTCGATTGCGGTGTCGGCAGAACCGCCAGCCGCGCGGCGGGCATATCGAACAGGCCGATGGCTTCAAGCACGTCCATCTGATTGGCCTTCACGCCCGAAGGGTACGTCATGTCCCGGTTCAATTGCGTGGTCATGGGCCCGATGGAGGTGCCCACGGCACGTGTGTGGCACTGGAAGCATTCGCTGCGGCTGGGGAAGGACCAGTTCTGCATGCCGGCGGCACCGGTCTTCACCATCTTGGTCACGCCGCCGACGGCATCCGGGAACACGGTGGCGTCGGTCTGAGCGTCGTTCCACTCGTAGCTGTAACCCATCCACTGAAACTCGCTGAAGCGGATGAGCAAGCGCGTCTCGATGTAGCGCGCACCAAGCTTGAATGTCTTCACCAGCACCGTGCCGATGGGCAGGTTGAAATGCCCTTCGTCGTCGGTGGTACCGCCCTCGGCGCGTGAACCGCAGGTCTGGGGCTCGCGCGCGCAGTTCTTGATGTGGATCTTCATGCCGTCGGGCAGGGCGATGAAGCGCTCTTTTTCGGCGGCGTCGGACCAGAGCGGGCTTGCGACGTCGAACGGGATCAGCATCGGGCCGGGCTTTCGCGGGTCGGCCTTGTCGAAGCACCCGGTGTCGCTGAGCTTGATGGCCGGTTGATCGATGTCGATGGGCGGCTTACAGGTGGGATTCGCAGGCCGTAGCGCGATTGCCGCAACCAGCGCGTCGCGCAGGTCGGCGGTGGATGCGTCGCGTGTGTCGCCCGCGCTTGCTTCGGCGGCGGTGTCGCGGCTGGCGTCGGGAGCCGCTGCGTCCGCGGCAACGCTGCCACCGGCACCGGCACCGGCACCGGCCGCCGCTTCGCGCGCCATGTCCACCGGTGGAGAGCCGCCGCCTCCAGATCCTCCAACCGCTGGCCCGTCCATCGAACTGGGTCCGCCGCCGCCGCAGCCACCGAAACTGGCTGCCGCCACCAACGCGACGGTGAGGCGGCTTCGAACACTCACGAGCTGTCTCGGCATGTTGTGCGACTCCTTGTTCACAGTGAGCGTACCGCGGGGACCGGCCAGTTCACACGATCGAGCCGGTTGCGCAACGGGCGGCCGAACAGCGGCGCGCTGATCTCGAACACGTCGCCTGGCTCGGGCGTGATGCCGTCCTGGAAGCTCATGGTGCTGGTGCCGAAGTAATGGATGTGTACGTTGCCGGGGCGGCGAAACAACGGGTACTTGAAGTGGTGATGCTCAAGGCTGGTCAGCCAGTGTGACATGTTGGCCTCGCCCGAGAGAAAAGGCTTTTCCCAGATCACCTTGCCTGCGCGCAGGATGCGCGAGGTGCCGCGTATGTCGTCGGGCAGCGGGCCCAGCAGCAGTTCGGGACCTACCGACGCGTGTCGGATCTTCGAGTGCGCGAGGTACAGGTAGTTCTTCCGCTCCATGACGTGATCGGTGAACTCGTTGCCAAGCGCGTGGCCGACCCGGTAGGGCGTGCCGTCGTCGCCGATGACGTACAGGCCGACGATCTCGGGCTCTTCGCCGCCGTCGAGCGCGAAGTCGGGCAGCGGCAGCGGCTGGCCCGATGCGACCACGGTCGAGCCGTCGCCCTTGAAGAACCACTCGGGCTGCACACCGACTCCGTGGCCCGCCGGCTTGCCGCCCTCGACGCCCCACCGAAACATCTTCATCGAATCCGACAGCTCAGCCTCGGGTCCGGCAATCTTGGCGTGCATGCGGTCGCGCGCCTCGGCGCTACCGAGGTGGGTGAGGCCGGTGCCGGTCACCCAGCAGCGGGTCGGCACCGGGTGATCGAGCGGGGCCAGCAGGCGGCCCTCGGCCTCGGCGGCGTCGAGATCGACAGCGGTCTTGGTCTGCCTTGCGGCTGCGACATCAGCGAGCGAGCGA
>JANPCZ010000309.1:0-4371 GCA_031431215.1 Myxococcales bacterium | reverse complement strand
CACCACGGCGATCACGCCGACAGCCATCGTCGACCAAATGCGGGCGCCGACCACCACAGGAAAGCCCGACCGCCCTGGCGCAACCACACCGGCCACTGCCGGCGAGGTCCCCAGCGGACGCGCGATCGGCAGCTGAAACCTCTGGGTACGTCAGTCGTGGCGGGGCTTGATGTCCTTCCGGTCGAACCAGACATCGTGGCCTCGCGTTTCCAGGTCCGCCTTGAACAGCGTTCGATCGTTCTGTACGCCACGCTGACCGAAGCCGGCGTGTAGCTACTGCAGCTTCCTGCCGCGGCGGGCGTACGACTTCATCGCCATCGCGATGGCCGACAGCCACGCCAACGTGAAACTCGTCGCCGCCTTGCCCGGCCTGACCACCAGCTACGGCGCCACCCACGGGGGCATCGACGATCGGCAAGGCGCGCCGCTTGCGCGAGGGCAAGGACAGGGACAGGCACGAGCCGAACCTCGGCGCCCCACGGGCTACTTTTCGCTCTCGAAGGCGACGCCGGTGTCGACCGAGTCCCCGCCGAGGCATAGAGCCATCGACAAAGGTGCATCCGTTGCCTTGAACGCCGGACGGCTCAGGGCGCGTACACCTCGTGCGAGTTTATCTGGTTGATGTCGGCGCCGAAACCGCCGAACACGTGGAGCTCGCTCTGATAGGTCACAGCGGTGGCCCACATCCTTGCGGTCATCATGGGTGGTCCCACGGTCCAGGTGTTGCTGACCGTGTTGTAGATATTCACACGGTTCGTTACCGCCACCGGCTGGCCGGGGGCCGAGTCCGGGAGGTCGTGATTAGCGGCGCCTCCGACGAAATACACGTCCGTCCCGAGGACAGCCGCGGCCGCCCTCTCGAACAGGTGGCCCAAAAGACTCGCGCCGAACGACCAAGTGTTCGTGCCGCTATCGTAGATTTGGAGGACCGTCGTGCCGTCGTCCTGGTTACCGTTCAGCACGTAGAGTCGGGTGCCGACGACTGCGCTCGACAGCGAGCCTCCGCCGTGGTTGAGCGGGATGGGTGCGACCGCGAACCATCGGTTCACTGCGAAGTCGTACCTGTGCCCAGGCGCGTTGGTCGTGGCGTGCGGGTAACCACCGAACGCGTACAGATATGTACCCATCACGCCTGAGGCGCACCCCCAGTCGAGGCGGTCCGTCGGCATCCTGAGGTTCGTCCACCCATTTCCGATCGGATCGAACACGCGCAGTCGGTTGCCGTTGGGGAAGCCCCCGACCAAGTACAGCTGGCCTCCGTATGCGTGGCCGTTCGCGCCCCATGTGACGTTGTCCGGAACGTCCGCAGGTGTCGCGGACCATATGCCCGTCGCGACTGAATAGACGTAGTGGTCCTGGTACCGCGTGTTTCCGAAGTAGTTAGTCCCTCCGCCAAGGTAGTGCAGCCCATCTGCCAACACCACTGACGTCGCGGCGCCCGAGGGGTACGGCATGATGGCGGACCGCCACCCCGGCATCGTGTCGGTAGCCGCGTCGCTCATTCCGCTGTCGGCGCCTGCATCGACGCCCATCTCGGGCGCGGCGTCTGTATCGGCGTCGGGCGAGGCGTCTGCGCCAGCGTCAGGTGCCATGTCGAGCGAAGGCGGGGGCACGTCGGGACCGGGGTCGTCCGCGTCCGCGACTGGCTCCGAGGGGGCGCCGCTGTCGGCGGGGGCGCCGCTGGCAGCGTCCATGCCCGTGTCCGCCGCACGGGCTCCAGTGCCATCGAGCGGCCCACCGAAACCAGAGTCCGATCTCGAGAGGCCCGCGTCGCTAGGGGTGGGCGATACCAATGTGCCGCCTTCGCCCGCATCCGGGACCGCGGCGCTGTCGTTGGGACGGCCGCTGCTTGCCTCGCTACCAGGAGCGGGCGCCATGTCGGATGCGTCGGCATCCCGCTCCCAGCCTGCGCCCGTCCCCGAGCCCGACGGGGCAGCGTCGCTGTCGAGCGGCGCCGTGAACGGAGTGGTCTCGAAGCCGATGCGTCCGCAGGCAAGGGACATGGAGAGCACGGCCCAGGCCAGCATTCCTCCCCCTGCCCGGGCGCCTCGCCTCCGGGCCTCACACGCCAACTCTTTGCTGACTCCAACGACTTTCATGAGCAGGGACGGCGGCCAGTCCTGCAAGACATCGCCTGCAAAGGACAGTCAGTTTAGCCCGCTGTGGCGGAAAGATGGAGCCCAAGGCTCTGGTCACGGATCCCGCCAGCATCGCGCGCTACCTGCGTTCCCTCGGCGAGCCGGCCGACGCGCCGCCGCTGTCGCCCGCCCGCGCGCCGCCCTACTGGAAGAGCCGGGTGCTCCGCCGCAAGCCAGCCCAGCAATTCGACCAGACCGAGTTATTCGACGCGTACCCCCTTCGGCCACGCCAGGCGAAGTGCCATTCGCGCTCGGAAAACGTCACCTTCCTTACCACCGCTCGCGATCGAGACCGGTCAAGGCCCGCCGCCTTTCGCTGCAGGCCCGCTGCGTTCCCACCCCTCGCGCCACCCCGGGCCACGCTCCCCCCCGAAGGAGGTAAGTGCATTCAAGGCCACTTTTCGGCCCAGCGCCTGTCGCTCCGGCGTGCGCCAGGTCGAGCGCGAGATACGCCAGGCGCCGCGGGCGGCGGCCGGGACGTGCCAGCCGATGATGCCGTCCGGACAACGGTGGCAACCACAGCGTGCGCGGCATGCCCTGGGTGCTGGCCGGCGGCTGCGGCGGCGCCCTGAAAACCGGCCACTACCTCCGCTACGGCGACTGGGGCGCCACCAACCCTTGCAAAGGCTCGAAATACCTGCCCCACAACGGGATGCTGGTGACGCTGGCAGACGCGACGGGCGTACCGACGCAGAAGTTCGGGCGCTACGCCGGGGGGGATCTGGCGGGCCTGCTGGGGTGACGGGGGCGGATGGCCAGCACTCTCAAGCGGCTTTTACGTCAACAGTCAACCTGAGGCCGGCCGAGCGAATTTGATCTTGAAGCGCCAGTCTTACAAATTGAGCCTCGCTCTGACGAAGCGCCCGGGCAAACCGCGACGCCCTTTCAGGACTGACCGACCGCCGCCCCTGCTCGATGTCACAAAGATGCGACCTCGACACCCCAAGGACCTTGGCGAACTCCGCAAGGCTTTGCTCATCAGCATCCCGCAATCCCGAAAGGGCGGCTCCGAGGGTCAATGGCCCACCCATCAGGCTTTCCAGATACTTCGCCGCATTTCGGTGCCTCTTAGGAGTCATGCTTGTTCACCTCCTCGACGTGGACCGCGTGAACGGTGCCGTCGTCACGTTCTTGGTAAATCGCTCGGTAGGCTTCGCTGAGACGAATCGCTCGAAACCCTTTCCAATCCCCCTTGAGGCCGTGATCCCGGAACCCAGGGATCGCCCTTGCGGCCCCAAGTCCCTCCACTGTCACGAGGTCGACCCAGACCGCGAACTTTTTGACGATGTGAGCCGATATCTTCCTCAACTGCTTCTCGGCCTTGGGCGACAGGTCTACGCGCACTCCAGCAAATGTACCCCTTTACGGGGAACGGTCAAGCGATCTACTGCTCAGCCCCTACACGCGGGACGATCGGGCAAGCTCACGTCGGACCTGGCGGACAGTGGCATCGGCGTCGTGCTTGACTTGCCCACGCCCGCCTCGAGGTGACGTTCGATCGCCAGACCGATGGATTTTTCGAACTTGCGACGCGACAGGGTCCCGTCGCGGACTCGGTGCCAAGCGTGGATCATGGCTTGGGAGCATATGAGCAAATTCTCGCCCAATTGGCCGGCTGGCCCCGGGCGTTCCGCAAAACTTGCAAACTTGCGAATCAAGTGTGCCCAGCAGATCTGACGCTTGTCCATCGCCCAGAAGCCGAACTGCGTCCCGCGATCGGTGATGAGGATGCCGCAGACCTTCGCAAACAAGGCCCGAAGTTTTGGCATGGTGCCGTCCAGAGAGACGCCGAAGAACGTCACCAAGGGCGTGGCGATCGTCCACACCGTACGTGCGTTGCCCTCTTGCAACCAGCCTGTGGCGTCCGAGTTCTTGACCGGCTGGTTGGCCACGTACTTCTGGGCCTCCTCGACCGGAACTGCGACCGCCTCGCTCGCCTTGGCCTCGGCCTCGCTCAAAGCACCAAGCGAAATCTGGATGCCCAGGAGATCGCTCAGGAGGGTGACGGCTCGACGCCGACCGAGGTTGTAGTCGCCGGTGAGGAGAGCGATGAACCCCGCCCGGCGCGCGCTCTCTGTCACCTTGGGCGCAACGCAAGGCGAACACCGTCGCGATCGACAGTGATCTCGGGTCGGTACACGTGCGCATCAAAGCTGACACGTACCTGGCTGCCGGCACCCGTACGGCGGATCCACACGCTCTTGAAGTAACCGCCTGCGGGGTGGTACATGCC
>JANPCZ010000308.1:0-6467 GCA_031431215.1 Myxococcales bacterium | reverse complement strand
GTGATGCTGTCGGACGCGGCGGCGGCGCCGCTCTGGATCCACAAGGGGGGAATCCTGGTCACGCCCGTGATCGGGGTGGGGTTGGGGTTGTTGACCCGCAGACCGGTCAGCGGCACGGTCACCCCGACCGGGGCCGGATCGGCAGGCGCCACACAGCCGAGCATGCCGGTGCCCGCAGCGCGTACGTGGCGGCTGATGACTTCCATGGCCGCCCACAAATTCTGCTGCACGTTCAGGACCTTGGTCTGCTGGTCATAAATGAGCTGCTGGCCGGCGAAGAAAGTGTAGGTCGAGACGGCCACCAGGGCCGACACGATAACCGTGACCAGCAGTTCGACCAGCGTGAAACCGGCGTCGGGGCGGGCGGGCGCGGATCTCACCAGGCTTTCCTACGCTCGATGTCGATTTGCAGGGTTTTCGGCGTGCCGCTGTCGAGCGCGTAGCCTACCTGGACCGAGATGTTGTACGGTTGAGCGTTGCCCATGTTGGTCACGCGGAACTGGCGACTGAATCGGAACTGTGGGGTCAGGATCGGGCTGGTGACGCCATTGGCGTCCGCGAAAGTGGTTACCGACCAGGCGCCGTTGGCGATGGCTGCAAGCCGATCCTGCACCGGCGAGAAAGCGGTGCGGGCGCCCAACTCCTCCACCGTTCGTGACGCCAGGCGCCCCGCGATGGCGGCGTCACCTGCGTTCTGGGTCGCCGACAGAATCGTCGACTGCACGGCCACGGTGCCCAGCAGGCCAATCATCGCTATCACGATGGCGATCAGCACCTCGACAAGAGTGAAGCCGCTTTCGTCCGCGCGGCGGCGCCGCGTTGACCGGGCTTCGATGCTTCGGGTGGGCGTGCTCATCACGAGTTCAGTTCCAGACCAGTTGCTGGGTCACGAAGCCGCTCAGGGCGGTGACGTCGATGCGGTAGTCACGATCGGGGTGGTTGGCGGGCACATTGCCGTTGCGCACGTAGATGAACGCCGGAGTCAGCGCCGGCGGGGTTGGCAGCGCCGGGGTGCTGACCAGGACCATCTGGCCCAGGGTGTTGAAGTCCATCTGCACGAGCGCGCTGCTGGTGTTGAGCACGACGGCCCCCGGCGGCGTGGCCGACGCATTGAGAACGTTCCATACGGCGATCCCCGGTCGCGCCATGAGCGTGCGCAGCACCGGCACCGTGGCCGTCGTGGGCGCGGTGGGCGCGGCTGCCGGGGTGGCGCCGATCGTGTAGCTGATGAACACGACTCGATCGCTGTAGATGAAGGTCCGGATGGGCAGCCGCTCGGCGATGGCCTGGCTGCGGGCTCGCTGTAGATCCCTGGCTAGCTCGCGGGCGAACTCGCTACCCTCGCGGGCCTTGCGGTCGCGGCCGAAGTAGGGCATCGCGACGGCGGCCAGGACGCCGATTATGACCACGACGACCATGAGCTCGATCAGGCTCATGCCACGGTCGTTGAAACGCTTCAGCATTGCCAGTGGTGCGCTCCCTGCAATCGGTCGGCCATGGCGAGGACTGTAGTCCTGCGGGAGAAAGTAAGCATTCGACAAAAAACGGCTACGAAAAAAGTTGCGAGGGTCCGCAACGGCGTTCGTCCCACGGTGTGGGGCAAAGGGGAGGAAGCAGGGAGGAGAGGCGAGGGCAGGGCCGCGCGAACGGAGCAAAACGAGCATTGTGGCCGCCAATCGGTGGGTGGGCTCGCCGAACCAGCTTGGCCGAGGGATTGCTAGCGAGGCATCTTCGATGAAAAGCAGCATGAAACGAAGGCCCGCGCGCGCTCTTCGCCTTCGATGGTCGGTCCCCCTCCTGTTGGCCCTGGTGTCGCTGCCGGGCACGGCGCCGGCCAAGGTGTCGCCGCTCGAGGTGCTCAGCCGGCAGCTGCGCAGACCCAACATCCTGCTACACCTGGACACCTCGGGCTCGATGTTCCTCCCGCCCGGTTCGTCTCAGGGGAGTACTGGCGAGCTGGGGATGGACTGTGACAACGGGGTCGACTGCCGGACCATCGGAACTTGTGTCGGCCAGTGCCTGCTCTCGCAGGCCACCTGCAACACCAGCCTGGCCCAGCCTGGGGACTGCTCCACGAGTTCCTTTCCTGGCGACACCTGCGTGAAGGTCGCCGCGCCCGTGGTCGCGGGAATGTGCAGGCTGGGCCTCGATCGCTGCATCACCAACGCCCAATGCACCGCGATCGCGGGTGACACATGCGGCCCGGCCAGTAGCCGCATGGTGATCGCCAAGCGCGTGCTCAGCAAGACGGTCAACGACTTCAAGAACGTCGCCAACCTCGGCTTCATGACCTTCTACCAGGGTGGCTTCTTCAACCGGCCCGGCGACCCCGTTTTTCCGACTTCGAACTACGGCGGTTTTTTCAAGTACTTCAAAACAACGTCGGCCGTGCCGGTCACGCTCAGCGTGTACCATCCCCGGGGCAAGCTGGAATCCGCCGAAACGGCGCCCGGCTCGGGAATCCGCTGCTTCGACTCGAAGACCGGGCCCGCGGCGACCTGCTTCCTCGATGGGGCGGCCCAGACGCTCAAGGCCGCGGCCAGCAGCCGCTACCTGGTTCGTGGCAACAGTAAGATCGTTCTCAGCTACGACGTGAGCTGGTGTGGCGGAGCGGGGCCCAGCTACAAGCCCAGCGGCCAATTTTGCAGCACCATCGGCGCCGGCGGAACGGGCTTCGGTACCTACGCCGGCAGCTACTACCAGTACACGACCTTGACCGGATACACGGATCCCACCCCCCCAATTCCCGTCAACCTGGTCGGCAGCTACAAGTTGTCGGCGTATCCCTGCGTTGAGAACACCTACCGAGGCAAGACGTTCACCGGCAGTTGCCTGGCCAACCCGGCCGCCGGCAGTGGCACCTGGGTGTATTTCGACTCGCGCTCTTACGCCAGGAACCCCCCGGGCGTTTGCAAGACGCCCGGGCAGGACGCGTACATCTGGGACTTCGAAACCCCTTCTGACTGCAGCACCTCTGCGGGCCAGGGCATCGTCTGCCAGGGACGGCCTGATCAGGACTGGAACTGCGGTCTGGGCAACTACAACATCGGCAGTGCAGGCACCAACATCAATTCAGCCAAGACGACTCCGGCGATGGCCTGTACCTTGAACCGAAACAAGAGCGATGGGTATAGAGACGTCTGCGGCGCCAAGAGCGGTGGCAAGACCGACTGGACGACCAAACCGCTGGTGCCCCTGGGCTCGACGTCGACGCCGGCCGACTACGCCGACCACAACCAGAACGTGCTGGATATTCTGGGCCGCCTCGAAAAGGTGTCGTATGGCGGTGTGTCCGCCTCGGGCGGCACCCCGTCGGGTTTCTCGTTCTTCAACACCGGGACCTTGAACAAGGCCACCAGCGCCTACCACTACATGCAGGATGTGAAGGTGCGCGACACGCAGCCCGAGGCGGCCTGCCGCCTGAACGCCATGGTGTTCGTCACCGACGGCAAGCCGCTCGGGGTGCTAGAAAACAACTGCGACGTGGCGGCCTGCCAGGCCCCGGTCAACGCGTTGACCGGGGCGCCCACGGCCGATCCGGCGGCGGCCGGCTGCACGTGCATTTCGGTCAACAACCTGTACAAGATGTGGAAGGATCTCGGCGTCAAGACCTACGTCGTGGGCTTTTCGTCGGAGGTCGTGGGGGACCTTGCCTTGGTCAACACCCTGGAGAACATGGGCCGGGCTGGCGGCACGTACGATCCGTCTCCGCCGGGTCGGGGCAAGGCGCATTTCCTGGCCACCAGCGAGTCGGAACTAAGCAGTAGCATCTCGGCGGCCATCTTTAACGTCATCGCGGGTAGCTATTCGACTTCGCCGGCCGCGGCCTCGACCGGCAGCCAGGCCGTCGATCATGTGGACATGGGCACATTACTGCTGGACGCCCGCGTCGCTTACCCGGCCTGGAAGGGTAGACTTAACGCGTACGACACCTCGGCGACCACGACGGTGCCCGATCCGGTTCTCGGCAGCGTGACGACATTCACCGGCCCCGGAGGCTGGAACACCGAGACGCAGTTTGCGGACGCGGCCATCGCCACCACGTGGAAGACGCGCAACGTCTGGACGTCGAACGGTTCGACGATGGAAAAGGTGCTGATCGATGCATCGGGGAACATCACCAACAAGGCGACCTTGAAGACGCTGATGAACGCGGCATCCGATGATGAGGCCGAGCGGGTCATGAAGTGGGCCCTGGGCGGGGACTTCGATCCGGTAGCCCCCTTCAAGAACAACAATCCGGCGGTGCTGGGCGCCATGATCAACTCGACGCCGATCGATGTGGGGCGGCCTGGCTACAAGAAGACGATGAAGGGCAACGAGCGCTTTGACTACTACTACAGTGGTCGGCCTCAGCTCGTGTATGTGGGGTCGAGCGACGGCATGCTGCACGCTTTTGCCACCAAGGCGTTCGGGTCGTACCCCAAGGGGCAGGAGGTGTTCGCGTATATCCCGCAAGACATGCTCGCCGTGATTCGCAACCTGTACGCCCAGGGCGGCCAGTTGGCGGACCCCGCCAACCACATCTATGGCCTGGCGAACTCGCCCAAGGTCAAGAACATCTGCACGGCCAACTGCACCGTCGATTATCCGAGTGGCAGCAGTTACCAGCCGGGCTCGGCCACGTACCCGCAGTGGAAGACGGTTCTCATGATGCCTGAGGGCTTTGGCGGCAGCGACTCGTTCGTACTCGACATCACCGAGCCGTACATTGTGGGTACATCCACGATCAAGACCGCGACCGCGCCGGTGAACCTGATGTGGCACACCCAGTATGCCAACAGCGCGACGCCGCCCCTGACCGCGACCGACGTCACCACCTACGATGCCAGCCTGGGTCTGACCACCTCCTTGCCCGCTTTCTACTTCGCCAAGAGCAGCTCGATGGATGACTACCGGGTGATCTTCGCGTCGGCATACGGCACCGCCACCAACGCCGGCCGGGTTCTCATCAATGCCAACGCTCGAACCGGCGCGATCATGGACAGCGACGACGTGATCATGCCCGGCACGTGTGCAGCACCGACGTACCCGCAAGCCTTCGCGCTGGCGGCCGACATCGCGACGGCCAAGAACTACGACGCCGCCGAGACCGGGAACCAGATCGCGGCGGCCTACCTGGCCGACACGCACGGCCGGTTGTGGCGCTACGCACCCAGCGTTGGGGTGGGTGGCGTCACCAGCAGCACGGGTTCGATCAGCGCGACGCCGGTGATGGACTTCGGCTGCGCTCACCCGCTGCACTACTCGCCCACCGTGGTGCAGCTTGACCAGTACGACGGCACCACCAACAAGGGACAGGTCTATCTGGCGCAGGTGACCAACTCGGCGCTCGATGCGGAGACCAAGAACTTTCCGGCGTCGAAGCTGGTGATTCTGCGGGATCTGGTCACAAGCTACGTGTCGTCTGCCGATCCGGCCTGGGTGCCGATCACGCTGTCAGCGGCGAACCCGGCCGAGATCTGCGCGGTCAAGGCCAACGCTCTGGCCGCTTGCACGACGCCGATGCCGGTCGGTGCGCGGCCCACCGGAACGCCGATGGGTATTGTGAAATCGGATCGCACCGCGTTTCAGCTGATCACGCTGTGGTACCAACCTGCGCCCAACAGCTGTACCAAGGGCACCACCTACATCACGGTCCACGAGGTCTTCGCCAACGGTACCTACAAGCAGAACTTGGGCATGAAGCTCGCCGACGAGCCGGTCACCAGCGCGGTCATCGTCGGTGGCAACCTGACCGTGGCGACCGGGGGCGGGCAGGCCATCAACATCGGTGGCTTCATTCCATTTGTCCCGGCGCCGGTCGTCAAGACGGACCTGTCGCAGCTGTTTTTCGATCGCTACCGCCAGATCGGCTGGCAAGAGATCATGTAGCGACGGGCCGGGGTAAGCTTGGCCCCATTCAGCGCCCCGTTCAGCGGTCGTTAACCCAGATCCAGTCGCGCCGGCCTGCGGGCGATGGTGGCGATGTTTCGGTCGGTGCGCCGGATGCGGGGCGACCAGTGGGGCTGTACGTGCATTTCCCATTCTGCAGCGTGCACTGTCCCTACTGCGACTTCGCGGTCGAGGTGGCTGACAGCATCCCGCACGACAGCTACGCGGACGCCATTGTTGCCGAGATAGACGCGCGCGCACCGTGGTTCGGGGCCATGGCGGCAGGCGCCGGGGCTGGGCTTTGCTCGATCTATTTTGGCGGCGGCACGCCCGGGCTGTGGCGTCCGGACGCAATCGCGCGGGTGATCGGCGCGGCCTGCACGGCTTTCGCGGTGGCGGCTTCGCAACTGGAGATCACGGTCGAGGCCAACCCGGGCGAGGTCGACGCGGCGCGGGCGCACGCGTGGCGGAGCGCAGGGGTCAACCGGCTGTCACTGGGCGTGCAGTCGTTCGACGATCAGTTGCTGGCCGCTATCGGGCGCAACCACGACGGCGATGCGGCGCGCCGGGGGCTGGCCGTGGCGCGCGCGGCG
>JANPCZ010000307.1:0-2814 GCA_031431215.1 Myxococcales bacterium | reverse complement strand
CGCCGCGCGCGCCACGGCCAGCCCCCGGCGCGCCGCATCGCCGTCGTGGTTGCGCCCGATAGCGGCCAGCAACTGATCGTCGAACGACTGCACGCCCAGTGACAGCCGGTTGACCCCTGCGCTCCGCCACGCGTGCGCCCGTGCATCGTCGACCTCGCCCGGGTTGGCCTCGACCGTGATCTCCAGTTGCGAAGCCACCACCGCAAAAGCCGTGCAGGCCGCGCCGATCACCCGCGCGATCGCGTCCGGACGCCACAGCCCGGGCGTGCCGCCGCCAAAATAGATCGAGCAAAGCCTAGCCCCGACGCCTATCGCCCTGCCCCCGAACCACGGTGCGCGCGCGTCTATCTCGGCCACGATGGCGTCCGCGTAGCTGTCGTGCGGGATGCTGTCAGCCACCTCGACCGCGAAGTCGCAGTACGGACAGTGCACGCTGCAGAACGGGAAATGCACGTAAAGTCCCAGCGCTCGCGTGACATCCGGCGCACCCACCGAAGCATCGCCACCATCGCCCGCAGGCTGGCGCGACTTGATCTGAGTTAACGACCGCTGCACGAGGCGCTGAATGGGGGCAAGCTTACCCTGGCGCGTCGCTACATGATCTCTTGCCAGCCGATCTGGCGATAGCGATCGAAGAACATCGTCGACAGGTCCGTCTTGATGACCGGCGTCGGGACAAATGGCATGAACCCACCGATGCTGATGGCCTGGTTCCCGGTCGCCACGGTCAGGTTGCCACCGACGATGACCGCGCTGGTGACCGGCTCGTCGGCGAGCTTCATTCCGCGGTTCTGCTTGTACGTACCGTTGGCGAAGACCTCGTGAACCGTAATGTAGGTGGTGCCCTTGGTGCAGTTGGTCGGCGCCGGCTGGTACCACAGCGTGATCAGCTGAAACGCGGTGCGATCCGATTTCACAATACCCATCGGCGTTCCGGTGGGCCGCGCACCGACCGGCATCGGGGTCGTGCAGGCGGACGCAGCGTCGGCCTTGACCGCGCAGATCTCGGCCGGGTTCGCCGCCGACAGCGTGATCGGCACCCAGGCCGGATCGGCGGACGACACGTAGCTGGTGACCAGATCTCGCAGAATCACCAGCTTCGACGCCGGATAGCCCTTGGTCTCCGCATCGAGCGCTGAGTTGGTCACCTGCGCCAGGTAGACCTGTCCCTTGTTGGTGGTGCCGTCGTACTGGTCAAGCTGCACCACGGTTGGCGAGTAGTGCAGCGGGTGAGCGCAGCCGAGGTCAATCACCGGCGTCGCGCTCACCGAACCCGTGCCGCTGGTGACGCCACCCACCCCGACAGTGGGTGCGTAACGCCACAACCGGCCGTGCGTGTCGGCCAGGTAGGCGGCCGCGATCTGATTCCCGGTCTCGGCGGCGTCGTAGTTCTTGGCGGTCGCGATGTCGGCCACCAGCGCGAAGGTTTGCGGGTACGCCGGCGCTACACACGTGCCGGGCATGATCACGTCATCGCTGTCCATGATCGCGCCGGTTCGAGCGTTGGCATTGATGAGAACCCGGCCGGCGTTGGCGGCGGTGCCGTATGCCGACGCGAAGATCACCCGGTAGTCATCCATCGTGGCGTTCTTGGCGTAATAGAAGGCGGGCACCGACGTGGTCAGCCCCAGACTGGCATCGTAGGTGGTGACGTCGGTCGCGCTCAGGGGCGGCGTCGCGCTGTTGGCGTACTGCGTGTGCCACATCAGGTTGACCGGCGCGGTCGCCGTCTTGATCGTGGACGTACCTACAATGTACGGTTCGGTGATGTCGAGGACGAACGCGTCGCTGCCGCCAAAGCCCTCCGGCATCATGAGCAGCGTCTTCCACTGCGGGTACGTGGCCGAGCCGGGCTGGTACGCGCTGCCACTTGGATAGTCAATGGTGCAGTTGGCCGTGCAGATGTTCTTGACCTTGGGCGAGTTCGCCAGGCCGTAGATGTGGTTGGCCGGGTCCGGCAACTGGCCGCCCTGGGCGTACAGGTTGCGAATCGTGGCCAGCATGTCCTGCGGGATGTACGCGAACACCTCTTGCCCACCGAGGTAAGACCCAAACGCCTTGGTGGCAAACGCGTGCAGCATGCCGTCGCTCGACCCGACATAAACCAGCTGCGGCCGACCGGCGTAGTAGTAATCAAACCGCTCGTTGCCCTTCATCGTCTTCTTGTATCCAGGCCGGCCCACATCGATGGGCGTCGAGTTGATGATCGCGCCCAGCACCGCCGGATTGTTGTTCTTGAACGGCGATACCGGATCGAAGTCCCCGCCCAGGGCCCACTTCATGACCCGCTCGGCCTCATCGTCCGACGCCGCATTCATCAGCGTCTTCAAGGTCGCCTTGTTGGTGACGTTTCCGGCTCCATCGATCTGCACCTTCTCCATCACCGAGCCATTCGAGGTCCACACGTTGCGATTCTTCCAGGAGGTGCTTATTGGCACGAGGTACGGGGGGGTCGCCACGTCCGCGAACTGATCATGCGCGCTCCATGCCACGTTGAATCTCGTGACGCTGCCAAGAACCGGATCGATCACCGTCGTGGTCGCCGCGGTGTCGTACGCGGTCAGTTTACCTTTCCAGGCCGGGAAATCCACGCGGGAGTCCAGCAGGTATGTGCCCATATTGACATGATCGACGGCCTGGCTACCGGTCGAGGCGGCGGCCGGCGAGGTCGAATAGGTGCCCGCAATGACGGTGTAGATGGCCGCCGAGATGCTACTGCTTAGTTCCGACTCGCTGGTGGCCAGGAAATGCGCCTTGCCCCGACCCGGCGGAGACGGATCGTACGTGCCGCCAGCCCGGCCCATGTTCTCCAGG
>JANPCZ010000306.1:0-3825 GCA_031431215.1 Myxococcales bacterium | reverse complement strand
GCTCGACACCGGGTACCAGGCCGCGACCGCGGCGACCTGGCCCGACGTCAGCGCCTGCGGCGTCTCGTTGGTGGGGAAGTTCACCAGCGATACGTCGGTGGCCTTGAGGCCGACCTTCTCCAGTCCCTTGAGCAACAGAAGGTGCTCGACCAGGGTCAGCTCGAGGCCGACCTTCTTGCCCTTGAGCTCCTTGAGCGACTTGATGCCCGGACGCGCGATGATCTTGTCGTTGCCGTTGCTGTAGTCGGTGACCAGGATCATCTTGCTCTTGCCGCCGTTGGCGCCGGTGACCAGTGCGTCGCCGTTGGTCACCATGACCGCATCGACCTTGCCGGCGCTGAACGCGTCCATGGAAGGCAGATAGTCGAACCACGAGAACTCGACATCGACGCCGGCCTCCTTGAACCAACCCTTCTGGATGCCGACCTCGAACGCGGTCCACCCTGGCCAGTCGCTGTAGGCGATGCGCAGTGCCGGCTTCTTGGGCGGCGCGGGCGCCGGAGCAGGCACGGCGGCCGCAACCGGGGCGGGCGGCGGTGGCGGCGGGTCCTTCTTACACCCGAGCGTTGCGACGATGACCGAGAGGGACGCGAGCCGAAGGAGGCGTTTCATCGCTGCGCATCCTGGCCCTAGCCAGGGAGCGGTCGGGTTTCCGATCTGTGAATTTCACGTAACTTCAGCCTGGGGGGATTCTCCACCAGCTGCCCAGATCGACCCGTCCGTCAGGGGGCTGCCGCTTGCTCCAGGTCGCGCAGCAAGTCGAGGTGATTTCTGAAGTTGTCTTGGAGACGGGGCAGGGCGGGCAACCACGACGCGTACTCATCCACCAGAAAGGCGAGGATGCTGGCGCGAACCCGCTCTGGTGTCTTCAGCCGCGCCGAAAATGGGCGCGGGCCGGGTGCCAGGTCCGCGTCGCGGCCGAGGACGCGGAACTCGGACGCACTCACCAGCGAGACGAGGCTGTCCTTGAGGTCAGCGCACGGACTGGCTAACCGATCGGCCAGCAATGCGAGAGAACAGTCCTCGACCGGGAGAAGCGTGCGGCCGAGAGCGAACTGTAGCCACTGAACGATCCAACACTGCCCGGCGGCCCGATCGGCTGCCAGCAGCGCCGACATCTCGATCGCGTCGCGAAATCGAGCGGGCGGATATGTGCTTTCTCCGCTAGCGTCTATGGGCTTTCCGCCGTCGGTCGTCCGGTGGCCCCCAATGGCGTCGTAGTGCTCGAAAGCGAAGCCCAGTCCATCCATCAGGCTGTGACAGGCTTGGCACGCGGGACTCATCAGGTGTTTCTCGTAGCGTTCTCGGTTCGAGATGCTCGGGTTGGTCGATAGTCGCGTGTCGATGCCGAATGGTGGGGGTGGCACGGACAAACAAAAAAGTCCTTCGAACACGAACTTCCCGCGCAAGGTGGGCGAGCCCCAGGTGTCGCCCGAGTTCCCGAACAGGAAGGCCGCGCGCGTGAGCAACCCGGCGCGCTCGCCCCTATCCAGTTCCACCCGCTGCCATGGCATTGCTGGCGCGGCAACGCCGTACAGACGCGCCAGATCGGCGTTCAAGAATGCCTGGCGCGACATCAAGAGGCTCTGCAACGTTCCGTTGCCATCGAAGATCACGTCTTCGACGAATCGCCTGGTCTCCGCGGCGAGGTCCGCTCTCAGCGCCGGTGTGACCTGGGGAAAGCGCTTCTGGTCCTTGGTCACGTGCAGACCGTCGTCGAGGGCTAGCCACTGGCGAAAGAACTCCCAGAGCCCCTCACGTCCCCGAGGGTCGGCAAGCAGACGGCGCGCCTCGGCCTCAACACCATCTGAAATGGCAAGGCGACCCACCTTTGCAGAGTCGAGCAGCCTGTCGTCTGGCGCCGAGCCCCAAAGGAAATACGACATCCGCGTGGCGAGTTCGAAGTCGGTCAGGCGTGCGCCACCGCTCGGCTGAGCCGTCCCGATCTCCAGCCGGTACAGAAACGGAGGTGCCTGAAGCATGGCCCGCACGGTTCGTTCGATGGCGGCCGCGAATCCGGCGTTCGTGCGATGCAGGGCGAAGAACTCGTAGTAGTTGATCGCCTCGTTCGGGGTGACGATTCTCCTGAAGGCACGCAAACCGAAAGCGGCGATGAACGCCTGAGCGCACGCGTCTTCGCCCATCAGCGTCGATTTCGCATGCCCCCCGATCGGTCGATCTGGAGGACTCCAAACGGGGGTCCGGGACCACCGGATGACGTGAAAATGGTCCGGGCAATGGCGAAAAGGAGGGCACGCAACGAGTTGCAGATACACCGCCCCCTTACCCCCAACACCATCCACCACCTCGAGCGCCGTCCTCATTGCGTGAGATGCGGTCGCGGTGCCATTCGGATCGTCGGAGTTCGGCCGTGACGTCCGAAACGTCCCGGCACCACAATCAGCGCGCGGCGGATCCAGGGCGCGCGCCACGTCGCGAGCGCGGGCGCCTTGGCCAGGACGTAGCGGCGCAGAAGGTTGTGGGTGAGCAACTTGATGAGGAGCGCAGCGTGGTTGGCGGCGAACTCGGCCGACGGCACCTTGCCGATGCCCCATGCGCCCTTGAGCTCAGCGATGAGCGGTTCGATCCCTGCGCGACCGTCGTAGTCGTGCGCCAGGTCGTCGGCGTCGTCGTCCATGTCGTTGGTCAAGAAAGCCTGCGCGGTCCACTCGCTGTCCTCCCACAAGTACAATTGCTTGCCGGTTTCGCGCTCTTTGGATCGGACCGCGATCACCCGCACCGTGAGTCCCTGCTTCTTCCACTCGTCGCGCTCGAAGATCACCTCGGCGACCTGGCGCGTGGGCTTGCCGTCGGCATCGACATCGGTCGTGCACCACGAGCCATTCGGCACGCGGAAGATGGCCGTGCACAGGTCGGGCGTGGTGCGGGCCTTGACGAGAAAATATGCGTGTTTCTCGGCAATCGTGCGCATCACACGCGTGCAGTCGCCGGCCGAATCGATGCGGGCGCGGATCAGCGTCTTGTCCCCGGCGGCCTCCCGCAGACGGTCGATCCAGGCGCCGACCAACGGCGCCTCGGCATCACCGAACGACGTGTCGCCGGGCCGCAGCTTGGCGCCGACGACGGAGTCCACTTCCGCGCATCGGGCAAGGATCGGGTGATAGCTGGGTCGGCCGTGGTAGCGCGGGTTGTAGCCAGGCACCGCGCCTTCGTGGTCGCCGAAGATCGGCTCGACCGTGGTGTCCACGTCGAGATGGAGCAAAGGACGGCGCTTGCCGCGCACGGCGGCCAGGCCGTGCTTGGCCATCATCTGCTCGAGGTCAGCGATGGCCGTGTCGTCGAAGCGGCGCAGGTCGCGATAGATGGTGTCGATGCTCGGGACGACCCCGCCGGCAACGTGCACGAACAGTGGGTCGGACGACAGCGCCTCGACGCCAAACACGCGCTGCTCGCCGACCGCGGCGGCATCGATCAAGAGGCGCAGCTGCGCCTCCATCGGATAGACGACCATGCGCCCGGCCTTGAGCCGAAAGAACAGGTCACGCAATTCGGCGTCGACCCCGAGCTCGCGAACGAACCTGCCGAACTGTGTAAGACCGCCCAAAGCGGTCAGGCCGGGGTCGGGCCGGCCGACATGGACCTTGCGCGCATCAGGGCGACGAATGCGGCAACTGCGTCGATGCCCATCTCCGCGCTTGCCACCAAGAGAATCTCGTCGCACCTTCTTGGTGCTCGGCGCGTGTTGAGGCGTTTGCATAGTAACGAACACCAAGGCACGCGCTGAGCCTTGTTTTCAAGCACTTTCTACGCGCACGCCCTGATTTCTCGACAGAGACCCACCAGAGAGCACGCGAAACCCAGGAT
>JANPCZ010000305.1:0-15153 GCA_031431215.1 Myxococcales bacterium | reverse complement strand
GACGCGCCCCCGGCTCCGGTGTCACGCGCTCTGCTGGCCGAGACCGAGACGCTGGTGGCGAAGGGCGCAACCTGGCGGTACCTGGACGACGGCAGTGACCAGGCCATGGTGTGGCGGGCGTTCGATTTCAAGGATGATGCGTGGAAAGCCGGTCCGGCAAGGCTGGGCTACGGCGGGGGCAACGAGGCCACGGTGGTCAGCTTCGGGCCCGACCCAAAGAAGAAATACATCACCACGTACTTCCGAACGGCCTTCGAGGTAGCCGACCCGGCCAAGTTCGCCAACCTGATCGTCCGCGTGCTGCACGACGACGGTGCCGTGATGTACCTGAACGGCATCGAGATCTACCGGGAGAACATGCCGATCGGAGTGATCACCTACCGGACGCTGGCGAACCGAAGGGCGGTAAGAAACCTGTTCATCCAGCGCAATGTCGCTGCCAAGAACCTGCGCGTCGGGCGCAACCTGCTGGCGGTCGAGGTGCACCAGGAGAGCGTCGATTCGACGGACTTCGCCTTCGATCTCGAGTTCAAGGGCAGCGAGCATCTGGCCCTGGTACGCGGACCGTACTTGCAAATGGGCGCACCGAGGCGTGCCACCATTCGCTGGCGTACCGATCTGGCGTCGCCTGGTCGCGTGCGCTGGGGCACGGCGGCCAATGCGCTCACTCAGAACACCGACGACGCGGCGGTGATTGTCGACCACGTGGTGACGTTGTCGGGGCTGCGTCCGGCGACCAAGTACTTCTATTCGATCGGAACCGGCGAGGGTGAGCTGGAGGCGAGTGGCCGTGTCGGCAACTACTTCGTCACGCCACCGTTGCCTGGGCCGCCGCAACCGACGCGCGTGTGGGTGGTAGGTGATTCGGGGCGCGCTGACTCGAACGCGGAGGCGGTGCGCAACGCCTACGTCGCGTACGCGGGGCAACGCCACACCGATCTATGGCTCATGCTGGGTGACAACGCGTACAACGAAGGTACCGACGACCAGTACCAGAAGGCGGTGTTCGAGTTGTACCCGGATCTGTTGCGCAACGTCTTCTTGTGGCCGGCCATCGGCAACCACGAGACGGCGCAGGCGACCATCCCTGCCAACTATCCATACCTCGACATCTTTACCCTGCCGACCAAGGCTGAGGCCGGCGGCGTGGCCTCCGGCAGCGAGTACTACTACTCGTTCAACCACGCCAACATCCACTTCGTGGTTCTCGACTCGATGGTGTCGAGCCGCGCTGTCGATGGCGCCATGCTGACCTGGCTGGACAGCGATCTGCGCGCCAACATGGCCACCTGGCTGGTGGCGTACTGGCACCACCCGCCGTACAGCAAGGGCAGCCACAACTCGGACGTCGAAACCGAGCTCGTCGAGATGCGCGAGAACGCATTGCCCATACTGGAAAGATACGGCGTCGATCTGGTGCTGTCGGGTCACAGTCATAGCTACGAGCGGTCGTTCTTCATCGACGGGCACTATGGCGCCTCGTCGACCTTCACCGACGCCTTGAAGAAGCAGCCGGGCAACGGGCGGCCGGACGAAGGCGGGCCGTACACGAAGGCGGCGTCGGGCCCAGCGCCCCACGAAGGCACCGTGTACGTGGTGGCGGGCAGCTCGGGCCTGGCGTCGCCGGCGCCGCTCGATCATCCGGCAATGTTCATCAGCATGGCGGAACTGGGCTCGCTGGTGCTCGACATCGACGGCCCCAATCTGAACGCGGTGTTCCTGCGCGAGACCGGCGAGCAGGCCGACAAGTTCAGCATCAAGAAGGGCATGGCACCGCCGCGCGTGCCGCCCGACGCAGGCCGCCGGGTCATGGACGCGGGCTCCGACGCACCGGCACCAGTGGTGCTCGATGCGGCGGGTGGCACCGGTGGTGGCGGCGGCAGCTCAATCATCGACGGGGGACCAGCGATCGGACAGGACGCACGCGGCCGCGTCGGCATGCAGACACACGGGGGCTCATGTGCGGCAGCGCCTGGGGTCGGGGCATCGGGCGCGGGGGCGGTGCTACCAGTCGTGGTCGTGGTCATCGGGGCGGGGTTTCGGCGCAGGCGATGCCCACCCGGATCGACTCTCACTGGCCAGCGCGCGCCCGGTGCGCTGCCAGGATCTCGGTCGGGCCAAGCTGCACATCAAGGCCGCTGCGACCCTCGAAGCCATGCCGGCTGACCCCGACCAGCCTCGACGTGGCATCGGCGCCCGGGACTGCAAGACGCTGGGACGCAAGGGTCGCCGTGTCGGCACGCATGAAGGTTCTGCCCTCGCCCCACTTGATGGACCCGACGAAAGCGATGCGCCGTGGCACGGGCGACTTGCCACCGCCGACCAGATCGACCTCGATTGAGTTGTTGCGATTCCAGTAGGCGCCGACGTTCCTGGCCTCGCCGAAGCGCTCATCGGGCAAGAGCATCTCGATCGCGTCCCGGATGGTGGGCTCAATGGCGCGGCCGCGGAAGGTGGCGAAATCGCGCAACACGGTGGCAACCACCAGATCGCCGCGTCCCCGATCGATGGTGTCCATCTCGTGACCCACGAAGCGCAGCCAGAAGCGCAGGTAAGGATCTGCAACCACGTACTGACGTATTTTTGGCGCCGGCTTGGCCGAATACGGCGTCAGGCGCTGGACCACGCCCTTTTCGAGCAGGACCTGGAGGGATCGGTCGAGCGACGCCTGCGGCAGGCCCGTGCGGTCGAGCAGGGTCTTGTGTGCGCGTGCATCGCTGCCAATGGCCGTCAGGACCGCGCGCGCCTGGACATCGGTCGGGAACTCGGCCGCCAGCGCGCGCTCCGCGCTGATGACCAGGAATGAACCTGGGTCCGCGAGCGCCTCGTCCAGATACTGCTGCAACGAGCGCCGACGCCCCCACTCCTGGGCCAGCACGGGGAACCCGCCTATCACGGTGTATGCGTCGAGCGCATCCGCGGCCGAGACACCGAGCATGCGAGCCACCGTGGCCGGAGACAGTGGTTGGATCACCAGCTCGCGCACGCGGTCGTACAGCGGCCGGCCCTGCTCGGTCAACGCTTCCATCGTGGTCCGGTCGGATCCAATCAGGATGACGAGGACCGGCAGGCGCTGGAACGCACGATCCCACAGCAATTGCAGGACGGCCTCGATATGGGGCTCTTTGCCCACGAGGTAGGGAAACTCGTCGATGATCACAACGACAGGTGCTGCGCCCGTGGCGCCCCGCGCCGCCAGTGTCAGCGCGGCCTCCCAGGAGCTAGCGCTGGCACCCTGGCGCACATCCGCAGCGGCGGGCACGTCGGACTGGGCCACGGTTTCGATGAATCGCTGAAGCTCGACGGGGCCGGGCCCCTGCACCGCCGTGTAGAAAATTGCCGGCGCACCTGCCTTGCGGATGAACTCTTCGACCAGCCGACTCTTGCCGACGCGCCGTCGGCCCCGCACCGATACCAGCAGTCCCCGACGAGTTCTGCGCACCTGATCGAGAAGCCGGTTCAGACGCCCCAGCTCGGCCTCGCGACCGACGAACTCATGGCCGTCATCCACGCCGGCCAATATACATCTTAATTATAAATATCAACTTTTGGTTGTTTATATTGTGGTTGTTGCGTCAGGTCACGGTCGGACCGACCGCCGAGGGCGCGATTCCCGGTTGGCATCAGCGGCGGTCGGCCCTCTGGCAAACCGCCGCCCGTCGCGCAAAGATGCAGCCGTGCCCGATCGCCTTGAAGCAGCCGCCAGTGGACGAGCTCGTTGCCGCGCGTGCGCCGTCAAGATCGACAAAGGCGCGCTTCGCTTCGGTGAAGAGCTGCCCAACAGTTACGGCGAGGGCGAGGCGCAGAGTGTGTACTGGTTCCATCCTCGCTGCGCCGCCCAGCGCCGACCCGAGAAGTTCCTGCCGCTCGCGCAGGCCGGTGGCGCGGCGGCGCTGGCGGATGTCGACGCGCTCATCGCCGAAGCCGAACTGGGCGCCGCGCATCCGCGCTTGCAGCGCATCGCCGGTGGCGAGCGCTCGGCCTCGGGACGCGCGCTGTGCCGGCACTGCAAGCAGCTGATCGGGGCTCAGATGTGGCGGTTGCGCCTCAGCATCTTCGCCGCCAGTGGCTTCTTCGAGCCGCTCGGTTTCATCCACGCGACCTGCTCCCTCGGCTACTTCGGCGTCTCCGCCTCCATCGGCGAGCGCGTGCAGCAGGCCTCGCCCGATCTCGACGTCGCCGCGCTGGACGAGATCCGCGCCGCTGCGCTGGTCGTGTCGCCCGAGGCCCCACCGTCGCCCGACGCCCCCGTCAGCGGGGCAGAGTGACTGCGAATCCAAGCGCGCGCGGCCCGCGCCTGCACGTCATCGTTGGTCAGCAAGCGCCCGATACCCACGTGTAATATTTCACGCGCGGAGCTCCGCAGGATACCGCTAGATCCCCGCCAGGCGCGCGTCGGCGTCGCCGAAGCGCGGCAGCTTCACGCCCATGCGGTCCATGACCGACAGGAAGAAGCTGCATAGCTTGCGGTTGTCATCGCCCTTATCGACGTAGTCGAGCACGCGGCCGGTTTGCAATGTACCGCCCAGGCCGCCTGCGGTGAGCAGTGGCACCTTGTGGTTGTCGTGCTTGCTGCCCGACCACATGCTGGACAGGAACATCAGGCACGAGTTGTCGAGCACCGTGCCGGCGCCCTCGGGCATGGCGTCGAGCCGTCCAGCCAGATACGCAAGCTGGCTGCAGTAGTAGTTCGAGATGCGCTGGTAGGCTTCGGATCGGTCGCTGTGGGACGCCGGGTGGTGTGTGGTGCGGACGCCCAGGAACGGGTAGTACAGCCCCGACAGATCGCGGCACAGCATCAGCGTGGCGACGCGCGTGTTGTCGGTCTGGAAGCCGAGCGCGACCAGATCGCACATGACCCGCATGTGCTCGCGGATGTCCTCGGGCAGGCCGTCGTCGGGTCGCTTCAGCGTGACCAGTGGCTTTCCGCGGCCGCGGGCGTTGTCCTCGGCCTTCTGCTTGGCGACGCGCATGGTCTCCACGCGCGTCTCGACCTCGCGCACGCTGCCCAGGTATTCGTCGAGCTTGGTCCGGTCAGTTGCGCTGACCGTGCGGCCAAGCGTCTTGGCCTCGGCCGCCACGCGGTCGAGGATGCTCTGGTTGCGCTGGTTGCCGCGGTTGTCGAACAAGCTGTCGAAGGCCAACGACGGGTACTGCTCCAGCGGCACCGGTGAGGTCTCGTTCTGCCACGAGATGTGCGAGCTATAGGCGAGCGAGAAGTTCGACTCGTGGTAGCCGGTGGCCGGCTGCTCGCAACCCAGCACCAGACTGGGTTGCGTTGTCTCCTGACCGATGTGGTTTGCCAGGACCTGATCGACGCTGATGCCGCCCTTCAGTTCGGCGCCCTTTTGCAGCGAAACACCCGACAGCATGTTTCCCGTCTGGCCAGGATGAATTCCGACGCCGGTGGCGTTCTCGTGGAACAGGCCGTTGATGACATTCAACTTGGCTCGCAACGGCGCCATCGGTTGCAGGCTCTGGCTCAGTTCCATGGCGGCGCCGCGGCCCTTCGCCCACCAGTGATCCGGACTGATGCCTGTGCCCATGAACAGCACAGCCATGCGTTTGGGAAACGTGGTGGCGCCCCACACCGGCATAGATTCAAGCCAGGGCAGCGCCATGGTGACGCCCGCGCCCCGCAATAGAACTCGCCGCGATGGTCGCTGCTTTGTCATGGCTTTCCGTCTTGCGCGAGCGTCTGGCCTCGCCGGGTCAGGAATTGTGGGCTCGTGACGATGCTTTCGATGAGGGCGCTCACCCGGTATTCGTTGTTGGCCAGTTTGGCGCGCATGGTGGCGATTGCGGCGTCATCAGACAGCAGCAGGCTGCGGCAGAGCGCGTAGGCGAAGAGCTTTCGGCTTAGATTGTCGACGAAGTCGTCCTGGCGGTGCTCGCGGATGTAGCGGCGCAAGCCGGTCAGGCCGTTGCCCTGGCTGCCGCCGGGGAACGTCGCGCCGGAATCCACCGGGCGTCCGCCGAAGTCTTTGGATCGTCGCTCGCCGATGGGGCCGTAGCTCTCGAACACCAGTCCCACAGAATCGAAGCGCGCGTGACAGCCGGAGCACGCCGAATCGCGACGGTGCCTGACCAGCGCTTCACGCAGGGTCAGATCGCCCAGCTTCACTTCGTCGGCGGGCAGCTCGGGCACTGTGGCGGGCGGCGGCGGGATGCGTTCGCCCAGCAGGCGGCGCACCACCCAGTAACCCCGCTTGACGGGGCTGGTGCGCAAGCCGGGCGCGTTCTTGGTCAGGAACACCGCCATGGGCAGCAGGCCACCGCGCTCGAACTGGCTCGCGTGCTCGATGCGCGTCCAGGTGTCGGGCGACGTTTGCGGCGCTGGCATGCCGTAGTGGCGGGCCAGCGCCTGGTTCACGAAGGTGTAGTCGCCGTACAGGAGATCCAGCACGGAGCCGTCACGTTGCGCGAGGTCGACCAGAAAGCGCAGCGGCTCCTCGTACATGGCCTGGCGCAGATCATTGTCGAAACTCTTGAAGCGCTCGCGGTCGACGCTGTTGTGTTCTTCGAAACGGCGGACGTCGAGCCAGTTGCCCCCGAATTCGACGGCCAGCGCCCGCAGGCGCGGATCACGGACCATGCGTCGGGTCTCGGTAAGTAGCACCTCGGGTTCGTGCAAGGTCCCATCCGCGGCTCGGGCGAGCAGCTGAGCGTCGGGCATGCTCGACCACAGGAAGTAACTCAGCCGGCCGGCCAACGCGTGATCCGACAGCGGCTGCCAGCCATGCGCCGCCACGGGCCCAATCGCAGCCAGCGGCGGATCGATTCGATAGCTGAAATGTGGCGACATCAAGATGCTGACCAGTGTGTCGCGCACAGCGTCCTCGTGGCCCAGAGCGTTCTTGGCGCGCAGCCCACGGTAAAACCCCAGCAGATCGTCGCGTTCGGCCTGCGACAGGGGTCGCCGGTACGCGCGCCCGGCAAAGTCGATCAGCGCATCGAGGTGACTCGGCTCGGCCGCCAGACGTGCATGCTCGGCGCGGCGGATGGCGGCGTTGATGATGTCAAAGTGCTTGCTGACGGCTTCGATCGCGATCGGATCGTTGGTGGCCAGCTTGACCTTGGCCAGATAGATCGCTGACAGGCCCTTGATCTTGGACGCCGACGTCGAGTCTGGGTCTTCCGAGCGGTACGGATCGAACTCGACCCCGGTCATGAACCGCGAATCGGTGCGCTCGAACCACAGGAAGTTGAGGTGCTGGCGCGCGGCCGCCCCTGCGACCATATCGAGTTCCAGCCAAAGGCCATCCAGAGTTCGCCGCTGTTGCGGGTCGAGGACTAGTTGGTACAGAGGCGCATCGTCGCGAAAGTAGCCCATCTGGTTGTGAAGGCCGGCGCTGAGCAAACGGCCCACGTTGCCGTCCGCCTTCTCCTTCTCCTGATCGAGATACATGCGGCCGCGCTCCGAGACGAAGAACGCGTCGGGGAAAACCGCGCAGAAACGCCGAAACCCGGGCCCACTGTTGCTCGGGCACACGGTGCGGCTGGTCGCGAACTGGCGATCCTTCCACAGCACCAATGGCTGCGAGCCGGGCGCCATACCCTTGACGGAGAGATTCGTGAACTGCGGCTTGACCCGACCGCGAAGCTCGACAACGAAGTCGCGCATCCGCTCGCACGCGCCGCCGTCGCCCGAACGCGCATCGGTCGGCACCGGCACGCGGCGCCACATGGCTTGTAGCTCGGCGACCGGACCGGTCGGTTCGGGCGCGTCGGTCAGAAGCGACCAGACCGTCGCCAGGTAGCCGGGGCTGACCTTCGCCTCGGCGGCGATGGCCGCGAGCGTGGCATTGGGTTTGCCCAGCGCCGAGCGGTTCTTGTAGCGCCAGGCGGCGCGAAAATACGCCGCCAGGTCCGTGGGCTGCCGCGCGTAGAACTGGACGATGCGGTTGACACAGTACTTATCGCGGTCGGTGTCGACCATCACCGGGTGCGGCGCGAAGGCCAGGCCCGACGGCTGCAGCACCAGATGCTCGGCCACCCGCCGCGCTGCTTGCAGGTACTTCTTGACCAGTGCCGGCGACATCGACAGAGATTCGCCCGAATTGTCGAAGCCGGCTTCGTTGGCGGGATCGACCGGAAACTCTTTCGTCGGCTGGATATCGACGCCAGTCAGGTCGCGAACCGTGTAGTTGTATTCGGCGTTGCTCAGCCGGTGCGGCAGCACAACGCCCGGATCGCCCGCGTTCCGGTCGGCCTCACGCCGGCGTGTGGTCGTCAGCCAGTCGATCACCTCGCGGCGCAAGGCGGCCTGCGGATGCCGCATGGCCTTCTTGGGTGGCATCTCGCCCGACTCCAGCCGATCGAGAACGCTTTGCCAGCGTTGAGCATCCGCAACGACGGCCGCCACGTTGGTGTAAGAAGCCAGATCGAGATCACCCTTGGGCTTGCTCGTGCCGTGGCATTCCAGGCAGTACTTGGCGAGAAACGGCCGCACCGTGCTGGTGAAGCGCTGGTCGAGGTCGACGGTTGAAACCTCGGCGGCGGCCAATCGGGCCACGCCGACGGCCATGGCCAGGAAGATCGAAGACATCACCGTCCGGCGTCGCATGAACAGCTCGGCTCGCTGCGGAGCCGCACCGATAGTCCCTCGGCGTGTCGCGTCCCGCAACGGTGACCGCGCGTCAAGCGCGAGGATCTGTGCGCCAAAGCAAGCCGCTGGCGCACCGGGGCTGGGTCGGTCAATGTTGCGCCCGTGGCACGCCGCCCGTTTCCCGAGCCGAAGGCCAAGAATCCACGGGTTGCGTTCCGGCGACTGGTGTCGCTGGCTCGGCCCGAGGCGGCGAGGATTGCCGCGGGCACCACGTTTCTAGTCCTGGGCAGCGTCATGAGCCTGCTGTACCCGCAAGGGGTGAGGTTCGTCATCGACGGTGCGATCGGGCGCGCCAGCAGCGGCACCCTCGACCGAGTCGCCGTCGCGATGGCGGTCGTGTCGCTGGTGCTGGGCGCCGCCGTCGCCATGCGCTCGTTTCTGTTTTCTGTCGCGGGCGAGCGTGTGGTGACCCGGCTGCGCGAGCAGCTTTACCGGGCCATCCTGGATCAGGAGATCGCCTTCTTCGATAGCCGCAAGACCGGCGAGCTGACCTCAAGGCTCGCCTCCGACACGTCGGTCCTGCAAAGCGCCGTGAGCGCGAACATCTCGATGGTGCTGCGCAACGGCGCACAGGCCGTGGGCGGGATCGCTTTTCTCGTCTACACGTCACCCCTGTTGACCGCCCTGATGTTGTCTGTGGTCCCGGCGGTGGCCGTCGGTGCGGTGATTTACGGTCGGCGCGTGCGACGCCTGGCGCGCGAAGTCCAGGACGCGCTTGCGGCCGCTGGCGAGGTGGCCGAGGAGAGCATCGCCGGCATCCGCACGGTGCGTTCGTTCACGGCCGAGGACAAGGAAGCCAGGCGCTACGGTGCGGCGGTAACGAAGGCTTTGGGGCTTGCGCGCAAGCGCATCATCGCGGGCGCCACCTTCATGGCCTCGGCCTCCTTCGCCAGCTACGCGGCAGCGGCCCTGGTGTTCTGGTACGGAGCGCGCCTGGTCAGTCGCGGGCAGATGTCCGTTGGTGGCCTGACCTCGTTTCTGATCTACACGCTCATCGTAGCCTTTGCTCTGGGGGCGCTGGCCGACCTGTGGGCCGACTTCATGCGCGCGGCCGGCGCTGCCGAGCGCGTGTTCGAACTCATCGATCGAGTGCCGACCATCGCGCCCCGGGGTGGCTTGACCCCGGCTGGCGTCGAAGGTCGCGTGGAGTTGCGCGGCGTGAAGTTCGCCTACCCGAGTCGTCCCGAAGCGATGGTGCTCGACGGCCTGGATCTGGTGCTGGCCCCGGGCGAGATCGTCGCGGTGGTGGGCCCGTCGGGGGCCGGCAAGTCCACCATCGCGTCGCTGCTGGGCCGCTTCTACGATCCGCAGTCCGGCGTCGTGCTGTTCGACGGCCGCGATGTGCGTGATCTGGATCCGACCTGGTTGCGCGCCCGCGTGGGCGTTGTGGCTCAGGAACCGGTGCTGTTCTCGACCTCGGTGGCCGAAAACATTCTGTACGGTCGCCCCGACGCCGACGCGAAAGACGTGGAGGCCGCCGCCCGCGCCGCCTACGCCCACGACTTCGTCAGCAAGTTCCCCGACGGTTACAAAACGTTGGTCGGTGAACGCGGCGTGCAGCTGTCGGGCGGCCAGAAGCAACGGGTCGCCATCGCTCGCGCCGTGCTCAAAAGCCCGAGCCTGCTCATCCTCGACGAGGCAACTTCCGCGCTCGACGCCGAGAGCGAACACCTGGTCAAGGAGGCGCTCGACCACCTGATGCGTGGTCGCACCACGCTCATCATTGCGCACCGATTGTCCACGGTGCTGGGCGCCGATCGCGTGGTCGTGCTGGACGGCGGCCGCATCGTGCAGAGCGGCCCGCACGCCCACCTGGTCAAGGAGGACGGCATCTACCGCCGCCTGGTCGAGCGGCAGTTCGCGCTGCAAGCAAGCTGACGTCAGCGGGCGGGCGGCCAAGCCACGGCGAGTTCTTCAGATCGAGGAGGAGCCCGGGCCGCCTGGGATGCCTGGGATGCCTGGGATGAGGAAAGGACAACCTTGTACAGCCCTGTGTTGGCATGCCACGACCCGGCCGGCGCCGCGCTCGGTGATCTGCCAAACCCCGATGCGTGCTTTCATCCCGCGTCTCGACGGACTACGCTTGCCCGGTGGATCGCGACGAGATGCTGCGTATCTTGCGGGCCTTCGAGACCGAGGGACTCGCGTACGTGCTCATCGGGGCGGCGGCGATGGGGGTGCATGGAGTGGTCCGTGCCACCGAGGATCTCGATCTGTTCGTGGAGGCAACCCGGGACAACGTCGAGCGCCTCAAGCGCGCGTTGCGATCTGTGTACCAGGACCCGAGCGTCGATCAGATCAGCGCCGATGATCTACTGGGAGACTACCCGGCGGTTCGCTACTACCCGCCGACCGGCGATCTGTACTTCGACGTCTTGACCCGTCTGGGCGAGGGCGCGAGCTACGAGAATGTGGAACGCGAGATCAAGGAAGTTGCAGGCGTCAAGGTGACCGTCGCGACCCCGCGGGCTCTCTATCGCCTGAAGCGAGGGACGGTGCGGCCCATCGATCGTCAGGACGCCGCCGTGCTGAAGCAGCGCTTCGACCTGGAGGACGAGTGATGCGTGGGCGGGTCGAGAAATTTCGTTCTGTGGCCGAGATGGGTGATGCGCCGGTACTCGTACCGCCGGGCGACGGGTTCGAGCGGTTCCTGCGCCATTGCGCCCGCTACTGGGCCATCGCGCCACGGGTCTACCCGCGTGGCGTTTTCAGGTTTCGTTCGATCGAGGAGGCGCAACGAGCGCGCGAGCTGGTCGCGACGAACGGGCCGGGGGTTGTTTCACCCTCACAGGAGGGCTAGGCCAGGTTTGGCCACGCTTCCCGCTTCTCGATCGTGTCGAACACCTGCGGCGGCGCGCTGCCCCCGATGGGAACCTGGGCTGCAGCCCCCAACGCTCGGGTCACCCGGAACCCGCGCATCGCAACGTTGGCGATCCGGTTTGCAACCCGGAATTCCTCTGCTTTCATGCCGGCATGGCTGTCGCCCGCAGGTTGCGCGCCGACCTCTTGCTCCTCGAGCGGGGTCTGGCGCCGTCGCGAGAGCGGGCACGGGCGCTTATCCTGGCGGGGGAAGTGCTGGCCGACGATCGCCCCGTGACCAAGGCCGGCGAGCTGGTAGCGGCCAGCGCCACCATGCGCCTGCGCGGCGAGCCGATGCCGTTCGTATCGCGCGGTGGGCTCAAGCTGCGCCACGCGCTCGACACTTTCGCTATCGACCCGACAGGTCTGGTCGCGGTCGACGTCGGTGCGTCGACGGGTGGCTTCAGCGATTGCCTCCTGCAGGCGGGCGCCGCCCGCATCTACGCCATCGACGTCGGCCACGGCCAGCTGGCGTGGAAGGTAGCGTCGGATGCGCGCGTGGTGGGGATCGATCGCACCAACATTCGTACCATGCCACCGGAGCGCGTCCCCGAGCCGTGCGATCTGGGCGTGATCGACGTTTCGTTCATCTCGCTTCGGCTGGTGCTGGCGCGGCTACCGGCGCTGCTGCATCCGGGGGCGCCGGTGGTGGCGCTGGTCAAACCGCAGTTCGAGGTCGGCCGCGGCAAGGTCGGCAAGGGCGGCATCGTGCGCGACGAGGCGGCCCGAGCGGCAGCGCTCGACGCGGTCAAGGACGCTGCGCGCGCGGTGGGCTTCGAGGTGCTCGCCGATACGCCCTCGCCGATCACCGGCGCCGACGGCAACGTCGAATTCCTGCTTCACCTGCGCGCGCCGTCGGCTAGTCTCCCGGTTCGATGAACTTGCTTGTGACCGGCGCCGCCGGCTTCATCGGCTCGCACGTGTCGGAGCGCTTGATCGCGCGTGGCGATCGCGTGACCGGCTTCGACAATTTCGATGCGTTCTACCCGCGCGACGTGAAGGAGCGGAACCTGACGACACTGCGGGCCTCGCCGGCTTTCACGCTGTGCGAGGGCGATCTGCGCGTGCCGGCCGACATCGACCGTGCGCTTGCCGCCGCGGGTCGCGTCGACGCGGTGGTGCACCTGGCGGCGCTCGCCGGCGTGCGGCCGTCGCTCATCGACCCGTTGCGCTTCAACGACGTCAACGTCACCGGCACCTGGAACGTGTTCGAGGCGTGCCGCGCCCGCGGTGTCAACCGTGTCGTGTTCGCGTCGTCGTCGTCGGTGTACGGCCAGGACAGCCAGGTTCCGTTTCACGAGGCCGATCCGTGCGGCCGCCCGCTGTCACCGTACGCGGTCACCAAGCGAGCCGGCGAGCTGTGCGCCTTCAACGTCCACCACCTCTATGGCCTGTCGGTGACCAGCTTGCGCTTCTTCACGGTCTACGGCCCACGCCAGCGGCCCGATCTCGCCATCCACAAGTTCACGCGCCTGATCGCGGCCGGCAGCCCCATCGAACTTTTCGGCGATGGCGCGACCTCGCGCGACTACACCTGGATCGATGACATCGTCGATGGCGTGGTGGCCTCGATCGATCAGCAGGCCCGCGACACCGCCCCCGCCTACCGCGTCTACAACCTGGGCGGCTCGCGCACGACGACGCTGGCATCACTGGTCACCCGCATCGCGGCGGCGCTGGTCAAGGATCCGATCATCGACCGCAAACCCGAGCAGCCGGGCGATATGAAGCATACCTGCGCGGACGTGTCCCTCGCGGCACGCGAGCTCGGTTACGCGCCCAAGGTGACCATCGAAGAGGGCATCCCGCGCTTCGTCGCCTGGTTCCGCGGCTAGCCCTGACCGCGGCCGATGCCGTAGTACGTGAAGCCGGCGGCGCGCATTTCGGCCGGGTCCCACTGGTTGCGGCCGTCGAACAGCACCAGGCCGCGCAGCACCCCGCGCAGCTTCTCCAGGTTGGGGCGGCGGTAGTCGTGCCATTCGGTCACCAGCACCAGCGCATCGGCGCCCTCGGCACATTTGTAATTCGAGGTCTCGAAGCGCACGCGATCACCAAGCACCTTGCGCGACGCCGGCATCGCCACCGGATCCGTCACCACCACCTCGGCCCCGGCGGCAAGCAACTGGTCGGCCAGCACGAACGCGGGCGCTTCCCGGATGTCGTCGGTGCCTGGCTTGAAGGCCAGGCCCCACAGCGCCACGCGCTTGCCGGTCAGGTTGCCGCCGAAGTGCTTCAGGATCTTCTCGCCCAGCCGCAGCTTCTGCCGATCGTTCACCGCCACCACCGCCTCAAGGATCTCCAACCGCACGCCGGCATCGCGTCCCGTGCTAACCGCCGCGCGCAGATCCTTGGGGAAGCAGCTGCCGCCAAAGCCGGCGCCCGCGTACAAGAACTTGGTGCCGATGCGCGCGTCCGATCCCATGCCCTTGCGGACAAGCTCGATGTCGGCGCCGATCACGTCGCACAGGGTCGCCAGATCGTTCATGAACGAGATGCGCGTCGCCAGCATCGAATTGGCCGCGTACTTGGTCAGCTCGGCCGAGCGTCGATCCATCACCAGCATGCGGTCGGATGATCGCGTGAACGGCGCGTACAGCTTGGTCAGGGTCTCGGTGGCGCGGCGGTCATCTGTGCCGATGATGACTCGATCCGGTTTCATGAAATCGGTGACGGCGTCGCCCTCCTTCAGGAACTCCGGGTTCGAGGCCACTGCGAATTCCTGCTTGGCCACCTTCCTGACCACCGCTTCGATCTTGTCGCCGGTGCCAACCGGCACCGTGCTCTTGGTGACGATCGCCGCCCAGCCGGTCAGCGCGCGCGCCACGGTCTCGGCGGCCTTGAAGATGTATTGCAGGTCGGCCGATCCGTCGGCGGTCGGGGGCGTGCCCACCGCCAGGATGATGACCTCGGCGCCGGCCACGCCCGCTGGAACATCGCTGGTGAACGCCAGTCGTCCCTCGGCCACGTTGTGCGCCACCAGCTTGTCCAGGCCAGGCTCGTAGATCGGCAGTTGCCCAGTTTTGAGCAATGCGATCTTGGATTCGTCGATGTCACAGCAAGTGACGTCGTTGCCCATATCGGAGAACCCAGCGCCCGCCACCAGGCCGACGTATCCGCTACCGATGACACATATCTTCATGATCGACGGCGGACATTAGCACGGTAAGGTGGGGCGGCTGATGCAGGTCATGATGCTGGCCGCAGGGCGTTCGACGCGGCTTGGAACGCTGGGCGCGCAGTTGCCCAAACCGCTGGTGCCGGTGTGCGGCTACCCCGCGATCGCGTTCGGCCTGGCGGCGTGCCGGGCTGCCGGCTTTCGTCACGTGGTCATCAATGTCCATCACCACGGCAAGCTCATCCAGGACGCGCTTGGTGATGGTCGGCGCTTCGCCCTCGAGATTCGCTATTCCGTGGAAGACGAGCTGCTCGGCACCGGGGGCGGACTGGTGAAGGCGCGGCGCGCGTTCCGTTCCGAGCCGGTGCTGGTGTGGAACGGCAAAGTGGTCGCCGATCTGGATCTGCGCGAGGTGGCCGCCGCACACGCCGCCGCTCCGCCCGACACCGCGGCCACCATGGTGCTGCGCGAGGATGCCAACCCCGGCGACTGGGCGCCGGTTGCGATCGACGCCACCGGCCGGGTCGTCGCTTTGCGCGGGCAGCGCTCGGACCTGACGCCGGTGGGGCCG
>JANPCZ010000304.1:0-6824 GCA_031431215.1 Myxococcales bacterium | reverse complement strand
GATCTGATCGCGTCGGCCGCGATCGATTTCCTGAAGCGTCAGGGTGGTAGGCCGTTCTTCGCATACGTAGCCTTCAACGCTCCGCATACGCCGCTGGAAGCCCCGGCAGCGTACCTGCCGCGATACCTCAAGAAAGGCCTGCCGCCGGACGTGGCCAAGATCTACGCGATGGTTACCAACATCGACGACAACGTGGGTCGCTTGCTCGCCACTCTCGATCAATTGGGCCTCGCGCGTGACACCATTGTGGTCTTCCTGAATGACAACGGTGAGGCCGGCACCCGGTACAACGCCGGCTTGCGCGGGCTCAAGGGCACCGCGTTTGACGGCGGCATCCGCGCGCCGCTGTTCGTACGGTGGCCGGGCGGGTTTCGTGGCGGACGTACCATCGATCGGATCGCCGCCCACATCGACGTGACCCCCACGCTGCTCGAGGCCGCCGGCGTGCTCGACACCGCGGGGCCGCCAATGGACGGCAAGAGCCTGTTGCCTCTGCTGCGCGGGGCTGCCACCGCGAGCGCCGCGTGGCCTGATCGCAATCTGTTTTTTCAGTGGCACCGCGGCGACGTCCCCGAGAAAGGTCGCGCCTACGCCGCACGCTCCCAGCGCTGGAAGCTGGTGGGCCCCGCGGATCCGTCAAAGGCCGACGCCCGGCCGATGCTGTTCGACATGGACGCCGATCCCGGTGAAACGACGGACCTCGCGGCCCAGCACCCGCTGGAGGCCACGCGCTTGCGTGTCGCCTACGAGGCGTGGATCGACGATGTGGGGCGGCCCAGGGGATACCAGCCGGTGCTCATTCACGTGGGCACGCCCTTCGAGAGCCCGACCGTGCTCACGCGGCAAGACTGGCGCGTTCCACCAGCCGGCGCGGCCGTATCCAAGCTGGGTCACTGGGAGCTTCACGTGGCCAACGCCGGCACTTACCAGGTCACCGCGCGGTTCGCACCCACGGCGTCACGCGCGACGGTGCGGCTTCGCCTGGGCGCGGCCAGCGCTGAAGGCTCGGTCGAAGCGGGCAGTAGCCAGGCCACGCTGACGGTTGCTCTACCCGCGGGGGACGGACGCCTCGAGGTCGCGATCGACACGGGCGCCGGTATCGTCGGGCCGACCCACGTGGAACTGGCGCGGACGGGGGCGTAACGCGCCAGCGCGAGTGAAGCGATTTCAAGTCGGAGCCCCGCGCGCACTATATGATGGCGCGCCCCCGGCACCCGAGCCCCACGCATGGCCAGTCCCCCGATCTCGCCCCTGCCACAACCCACGCGCCCGAGTCCCGAGCGCCTGGCCCGAATCTTCGAGGAGGAAGTCTACCCGCTGGTGGGCGGGCGCCTTGGCGAGATGTTGCTCGCAGCGGCGGAACTCAAACCGAAGTCGCAGGTGCTGGAGATCGGCTGCAGCACTGGCAACGTGACGGTCGAGCTGGCTCACCGGCTGGATAGTGACAGCCGGATCGTCGCCATGGACGGGTCGAGTGCGCTGCTGGACATAGCGCGCACCAAGGTCAACGAGCAGGAGCACGCCGGCCGGCGCGTGTTCTTCAAGAGCCACCGCGCGGGCGCCAAGCTGCCGTTCGCGGACGAGACCCACGACACCGTGCTGGCGCAACTGGCGTGGCATGAGCTACCGGATCCGGTGGGCGTGCTCATCGATCTGGCGCGGGTATGCAAACCCGGCGGACAGATCGTGATCGCTGTGGCTCTGCGCGGGACCTGGGGCGAGCTACTCGACATCTTCAAGGAAGTGCTGGTCAAAGTTGATCGGCTGGAAGCGTTGATGGCGCTGCAAGGTCACGTCGAGAGCTGGCCGGAAGCCGAGACCGTCACCGCCGCCATGGCGGCGGTCGGGCTGACCGACGTGGCACGCGCATTGAGCCGCTGGGAGTTGCTGTTCAAGAGCGGGCGTGAGTTCCTGTACGCGCCAGTGGTCGAGCTTGGCCCGCTGCCGCGCTGGAAAGACATCGCCGGACACGGCGAAGAAATGCAAGACACGTTCGTCGCCATCAAGGACGCCATCGACACCTATTTCTCGGGGCACGTGTTCTCGGTCGGGGTGTTCGCGGGCTGCTTCGTGGCGCGGAAGCCTTGACCGAGGGCACCACCGATGGCGGATGAACCGTTGCGCCGACGCTACGCCGATCTGGTGGCGCAGCTGCTCGATCACGATCGTCGCTACCACGTCGAACACGAGCCCGTCATTGCCGACGTGGCGTACGATCGCCTGTACCGCGAGCTGCGCGACATCGAGGCCGCCCATCCCGGGCTTACCGCGCCCGAATCGCCCACGCAGCGAGTGGCGCCCGTGCCGGCGAGCGGCTTCGCCAAGGTGGTGCGCGACGTGCCGATGCTGTCGCTCGATAACACTTACAGCGAGGCCGAGCTGCGCGCGTTCGTCGAGCGCGTCACCAAGGGCTTGCAGGGCGACGGGCAAGCGCCGGCGTTCGTGGTTGAGCCCAAGATCGACGGTATCGGCATCGAGCTTGTCTACCAGGACGGCCGCTTCGTACTGGGCGCCACCCGAGGCGACGGGCGTGTGGGTGAGGACATCACGGCCAACCTGCGGACCATCCGATCGCTGCCACCGCTTTTGACCGAGACGGTGACCGTCACGGTTCGTGGCGAGGCGTTCATGGACAAGCAGGACTTCGCGGGTGTCAACGCCGAGCGCGAGGCCGCCGGCGAAGAACTGTGGAAGAACCCCCGCAACTTCACTGGCGGCTCACTCAAACTGCTGGACGCGCGCGAGTGCGCCAAGCGCCCGATCAAGATCCTGCTGTACGAGCTGGTCGACGGCGAGACGCACAGGCCGCTGCACACGCAGGCTCTGGCGTGGCTGCGCGCGCTTGGCCTGCCGACGTCGTCGGACACGACGGTCGTGCTCGGTGTCGATGAGCTGGCGGCGGCGGTGGCCGGGTGGGCGGACCGGCGACGCAAGCTGCCCTACGAGGCCGACGGCCTGGTCGTCAAGGTGGATTCGTTCGCGCAGCGGCGGCTGTTGGGCATGACGGCGAAATTTCCGCGCTGGGCGATCGCTTACAAGTTCGCGGCCGAGCGCGCCCGCACCGTGTTGCGCGGGGTGCAGGTCAACGTCGGCCGCACCGGCGCGGTGACACCGGTGGCGATGCTCGACCCGGTCGAGCTATCGGGCACAACCGTGAAGAATGCCTCGCTGTTCAACTGGGACGAGGTAGCCCGGCTGGGCGTGCGCATCGGCGATCACGTGCTGGTCGAGAAAGCCGGCGAGATCATCCCGCAGGTGGTCGAGGTGCTGGCCGACGAGAGAACCGGCGACGAGCGCGAGATTCCGGTACCAACGGAATGCCCCAGTTGCGCTGCCACCCTGGTGCGGCGCGAGGGCGAGGTGGCGTTGCGATGCGAGAGCCGCGCGTGCCCCGACCAGCGCTGGCGTGCCATCCAGTTCTTCGCCCACCGTGGCGCCATGAACATCGAAGGTATCGGCGAGGTGCTGGCCGAAGAGCTGGTACGCAAGGGTCTGGTGGCGGACGTGGCGGATCTATTCGACCTCAGCGTCGACAAGCTGGTACCGCCGCCCTTGTGGGGCGGGCCCAGGATCGAACGCATGGCGCAGAAGTCGGCCGAGAACCTGGTCACCGCCATCGCGCGGGCGCGTGACGGGGCGACGCTGTCGCGCCTGCTCATCGGACTGGGCATTCCGCACGTCGGCGTGGTGGCGGCGCGGGCCATCGCGCGGCGTTTCGGCAGCTTCGCGGCGCTGTGCGACGCCGAGGCGCAGGCGCGACGCGAGACCCTGGGCGGCATCGATGGTGTCGGCCCGGTGATTGCCGAGGCGGTCGCCGCGTGGTGGGCGCATCCCGACAACGCCGGGCTGGTCCACAAGCTGCGCGCGCGTGGGGTGACGCCGGCCGAGCCCGAGCAGCGTGCCGGCACAGGCCCGCTAGCAGGCAAGCGGGTGTGCGTGACCGGAAAACTGTCACGCCCGCGCAGCGAGATCGGCAAGCGCATCGAGGAGGCGGGCGGTCTCTTCGTCACGTCGGTCGGCAAGACCACCGACATCCTGGTCGCCGGCGACGACGTCGGTAAGAGCAAGCTCGACGCCGCGAAGAAGGCCGGCACGCGGGTCGTGGACGAGGCCACGCTGGAACGGATTTTGGCGGGCGAAGACCGGGCGTAGGCAAGACTCCGAGAGGGGCGCTGCGTGTCCCGGGATGCGCGCGGCGTTTCGCTTCGCTGTCGCCTTCTGCGCGTGCGGCGACTGCCGTGGTCGGATACCCTGCGCCCATGCACGGCGCTCTCTTGCTGCTGTCGCTTCTCGCTGCGGCGGATCCGACCCACGGCACGCCCGACAAAGACGGCACGCCGTTCGACCGGCGTGGCACCATCGTCAGCGCGGCGGGCGGCTACGGATGGATCAACCGATCCTATGGACGCTTCGGCGCTGGCGCCCTTGCCCTGACCGTCGGGGCCACTCTATCGCGACGTGGTGCCCCCATCCTCGACTACTCGGCGGTGCTGGGCGCCACGGACCTCCACTCGAAGGGACAAAGCCAGCATTTCTTGATGCTCGGCGCGCAGGGATTTTTCGCTCGCTACTTCTGGATCAAGGGCGGCGGCGGCCTGGCTTTCCTGCGCATCCTGGATCCCGAGCGCAAATCACCCAACGACAATGAGTACGCGTCGCAAACCGCCATCGGGCTGATGGCCGCAGTGGGCGGAGAGCTCCTGCAAACCAGCCTCGGCCTCACCATCGACCTACAGGCACGGATTGCCATCGGCATCTACGATCACTCCACGACCACCGCCAGCCTGCTGCTGGGCGCCAGCTGGTTTTGACAACCATGGGTCCAGGGTGACCGGCGTCGGACTGGTCGGCGGTTTCCCCTGGATCTGGCCGCCCCGCTTCGGGTAGGGCTTGGGCACTCCCATGCGCCCAGAACATCGGAATCGGGTCGTGCTGCTGGCCTGCCTCGCCCTTGGCGGCGGGGTGATCCCGGATTCCGCCGTGGCACAGCCTCGCGCGGTGCCGGCCAAGGGTTACCGGGACTGGAAGGTCGTCGCGGGCGGTCAAGACAGCGTGCGCTACTCGGCGCTGGCGCAGATCGATCGCAGCAACGTGGGCCGCCTGCAACCGGCCTGGACCTACGACACCGGCGATGGCTTCGCCGGCTCCGAGATGCAATGCAACCCCATCGTCGTCGATGGCATCCTCTACGCCACCAGCCCCAAGCTGCGCGTGTTCGCGCTCGACGCGGCGACCGGGGGCCTCAACTGGAGCTTCTCACCGCCCGAGGCCAAGGGCGCGGCGCCCGGCAAGTCGCGCAACCGTGGGCTCAGCTACTGGGCCAAGGGCGCCGACGCGCGTATCTACTTCGCCCACCGCCAGTACCTGTATGCGCTCGATGCGCGCACCGGAAAATCCATCGCCACCTTCGGTAAAGACGGCCGCGTGGATCTGCGTGTCGGGCTCGGGCGCGATCCCGAAACACTGTCCGTCGGCGCCAATTCGCCCGCGATTGTCTACAAGGATCTACTCATAGTCGGCAGCATCGTGTCCGAAGCGCTGCCGTCGGCACCCGGCGACATTCGCGCCTACGACGCCCGCACCGGCAAGCTGCGCTGGAGCTTCCATACCATCCCGCACCCGGGCGAGCGCGGCTACGAGACCTGGCCCAAGGACGCGTGGGGTTACATCGGCGGCGCCAACAACTGGAGCGGCATGAGCCTGGACGAGAAGCGCGGCCTGGTGTTTGTGCCCACCGGCTCGGCGGCGTTTGACTTCTACGGTGGCAACCGCGTGGGCGACAACCTGTACGCCAACACGTTGCTCGCGCTGCGCGCCGATACCGGCAAACGCGTGTGGCACTTCCAGGCGGTGAGGCACGATGTGGTCGATCGCGATCTGCCCGCGCCGCCAAGCCTGGTCACCGTCAAGCGCGGCGGTCGTCTGGTCGATGCCGTCGCGCAGATCACCAAGTCGGCGCACGTGTTCGTGCTCGATCGCAAAACCGGCAAGCCGCTGTTTCCCATGGAGGAGCGCAAGATCCGGCCGTCCGACGTGCCCGGCGAGGTGCTGGCCCCGAGTCAGCCATTGCCGCTGGCCCCGCCGCCGTTCGCGCGCCAGTTTTTCACCGACGATCTCATCACCGACCGCACGCCGGAGGCACGCAAGGACGTGCAGAGCCGCCTCGCCAGCCTGCGCCGGGGCGGACCGTTCGAGCCGCCCAGCCTGGCGGGTTCCATCCTGTTCCCGGGCATGGACGGCGGCGGCGAGTGGGGCGGCGCCGCGTTCGATCCCGAGACCGGCTTGCTTTACGTCAACGCCAACGAGATGGCGTGGCTGGTGCGTCTGGTCGAGCGCGCGCAAAAACCCGGCCCGGCGGGCGGACGCAGCATGTACCTCGCCTTGTGCGCCAACTGCCACCGCGAGGATCTCAAGGGCAATCCGCCCGAGTTCCCGACCCTGGTCGATGTGACGAAGCGGCGCACCGCCGCGCAGATAAGCGACATCGTCCTCAAGGGCAACGGCCGCATGCCGGGCTTCACGTTCCTCACGCCCGACGTGGTCACGACGGTGGTCAAGTACATCACGTCGGGTGAGGACGAGGCGGTGCGCGAGGGCGCCATGGCGAACGCGCCCACACAGCTCAAATACGGCATCGACGGCTACAACAAGTTCCTCGATCGCGACGGCTACCCGGCGGTCAAGCCGCCATGGGGCACGCTCTCTGCCATCAGCCTCGATGAAGGCAAGATCGCCTGGCAGGTGCCGCTCGGCGAGATCCCCGAACTGGTGGCGCGCGGCCTGCGCAACACCGGGTCCGAGAACTACGGCGGCCCGGTGGTCAC
>JANPCZ010000303.1:0-21429 GCA_031431215.1 Myxococcales bacterium | reverse complement strand
GGGCTATTGCCGGCCGGCCACGTCGTGCGGAGATCCGGCCGTGGCCTTCTGCGACGGGTTCGACGACGCCGCGGGTTTCGGTGCCTGGACCCCAACCCGGAAGTATTCGCCCAGCAATCCCGGCAAGACGCACATCCTCGAGCTGGACACGAATATGAAGTGCCGCGGCGCCAGCGCGCTCCATGTGCGGGTGTTCCCCGGCGCGCTCGCCACCGGCAACGACCCCAGCGACGCCTTGGTCGGTATCCCGTATCCGACGGCGAAGCTCTCGGCGAGCCGATTCTACGGGCGCATGTTCTTCTATATGAGCAGCCAAACGATAGCTCACCATATGACCGTGATGCTGGCCGACGGCCCCGGTGGCGGTGGCCTGCCGTGGATAACCAATTTCCTCGGAGACACCATGGCCGTGCGCATTAAGGAGGCCGGGCACGGTGCCAATTCGTACGACACCGCAGCCAACCGAGGCACGTTGATGCCGCCCAAGCGCTGGAACTGTATCGAGTGGCTGTGGGACGGAGCGCAGGGAGCGACGTCCTTCTTCCTCAATGGCAGCGCCACCTCGACCGTCAACACCACCGGCTGGGCCCCCGCCGTCTTCAACAAGATCCAGCTTGGTTATGAATCCCCGCACGGCGATCCCCTCTACAAGGACACCGGCATCGACTTGTGGTTCGACGACTTCGCTATGAGCGATAAACGCATCGGTTGCCAGTAGCGCGTGGCCAAGCACTCTGCCGTCAATAGTGGCGGCTACTGGGACGGCTTCGCCGGCTCGGACAACACCGAGGACGGGGTCGGCAGCGCGGCCTTGGGCGGCGGCGGTGCCTCGACCGCGGGCGGTGCAGGCGCAGTCGCGGCGGGCGGCGGGGCGCTGGTGGCTGTCGGGCCCGATCCGGCGCCCTGCCTTGCCTCCAGCGCCTTGACCTGCCGTTGCGCGGCGTTCGCATCGGTGCCACCGGGCGCGATGGCCAGATACTTGCGATAGTTGTCCAGCGCCTGGTCGGAATCGCCCTGCGTGCGAAACGCCTCGGCCAGCCCGAAAACTGCGGGCGGGTGGGGTTGCAGGGCGCTTGATTTGCGAAAATACGCTATGGCCTGCGCGGTCCGGCCCTTGTCGAGCGCCACATAGCCCAGGCCCGAGAGCGCCTCGAAGCCCGCGGGCTTCATCTTGAGCGCCCGGTCATAGAGCTTCTCGGCCCGAGCAGTCGACCCATTCTCGATTGCGCGATCGCCTTCGGCGACCAGCCGATCGTAGGACTTGCCCTCGTCGGACGCCGCGCTGGCGGGCACCGCAGGCGCGTTCTTGGCGTCACCCGTGGGAGCTGGTGCGGCAGCCTCTGGAGCGGCGGCGGTGGGTAGCGGCACCGCGACGGGTGCCGCTGCCACCGGAACGGGCGTAGGCGCGATGTGGGCGCTGGGCGCGACCTGGGCAACCGGCACAACGGCGGGCGCGGGCGCGATAACCTGAACGGGGCCAGCGGGAGCGCGCGCGGCCTTCAGCCACTGCAGGCCCAGAAACGCGACCACGACTCCCACCGCCGCACCGGCCAGCAGCTTGCCGCCGTATCCGCTGCGGACACGCACGATCGAGGTGGCCATCTCGCCGCCGCCCATGCTGCCAAGATCGCTGCCGGACAGCCCGGCGTCCGACATGGGCGAGCCCCGCCGCAGCGAAGTCTGCAGCGAGCCGGCCTCCAGCGCCGGGGCCCCACGTTGTGACGCCTCCGACCGCGAGCCGGTACCGATCGCCGCCAGGTTGCCAGGCGTCGAGCGGCCCATCTGGCGCGCCATCTCGGCCTCGCCTTTGAGCGACGCCACGTGCATCGAGCGCGCGCGATCCGCCTCGTCGATCACGTTGAAGAACGGCGCCAGCTCGACGATCTCGCCCAGGTGGCGCCAAGCGTGCCCGGTGCGCGAGATGCGATCGTCGCGCGTGACCTTGCGCTCGATGATCCACTTCTGCAGCGAGGTCAGGTTGCGAAAGCGATGAAACTGTCCGTCAGCGGTCTCCAGCAGCCACTCGGCTGCCGCCGGCCCGCTGTGATCGGGCGGCGGCACGGCCTCCTGGGCGGCGTGGCGTGACGAGGGCGGCGAACTTCCGTACCCGTGTGTGGGCACCGGCGGCATGCCGACGGTGGTCCTCCGCACCAGGAAGGTGTGGCCACACGTGGTGCACTGCACCTGCGTCCCCGCCTCACTGACGCTGCCGTCCTCAAGCTCGTACTCGGTCTGACAGCGCTCGCAGCGAACGTCCATAGGCCGGGTTTCCCCCGCATTTGTAACACAGCCCGCCTATCGCGGTTAGTCGCGCGGCGTTGAACATCCGCGCAGGATTACGCCAGGCGCAGTCCGACCACGAACAAGGCGAAGCCGACCACGAACGCTGTGCCAGCGAGTGCCGCCGGACCCTGGCGCAGCCGCAGGGCTCGATCCAACCCGCGGGTGAAGAAAGCCACGGCGGCACCGAGCCACAACGCGAAGCCACCCAGAGCCATCAGCACGAACAAGATTGCTGGCCCGGGCCGGCGCGCAAGCCGTGCGACATGCCAGGTAGTTCGCGCATCGATCGACGCGCCCGGATCGACGCGCGCGTCCTCGGTGCGTGCGTACAGGCGGGCAAGCTTCGCGTCGCTGTCGGTCAGGCGCTCCGCGAACGGCGTATAGAACGATCGCGTGCCTAAAATACCGGCGCGAATGGCCTCACGGGCACGGCGGGCAAGCACAAGTTGCTCGATCGCCCCGGCGTCGGCTGCGGCACCATCGCCGCTGCCCGCCGCGCTCTCGGCGGCCGACGCCACGCGGTCTAGCCGGTCAAGCGCCGCGCGCACAGATGCGCTGCCCGGCACATACAGGCGCGCGGCATCCAGATAGTGGCGTACGGCAAGCGCGCGATCGCCGCTTGCAAAGGCGGCGTCGCCCGCCCGCAGCGCCGCGCGCCCGTCAATCAGCAATCGTCCGACCACGACCGACAGCGCGGCAAGCACGCAGAGCGCGTACAGCAACGCCTGACGCTGCCTAGACAAAGTCGCGCTTTCTGAACACCAGCATCGCCAGCACCAGCACGATCGCTGAGTAGCCCAGGCCGTAAAGCGTCGTCCACATCATGTAGTCAGCACCGACGAAGCTGCCGTGCACGCTCACCGTCTCGGAGCCGATGATGGTGCCCGATGGATAAAACAGATGCAGGTTGGGCAACACCACGGCGGCACCGTCGAGCAGCCAGCGCCCGCCGCCGTCGCCCATCTGGGCGCCCAGCGCCTTGATGTCGGGCACCGAGCGGCCGACGATGAAACAGCCGAGCGCGAAGAAACCTGACAGGAACGGCGACGAGAACGCCGAGAAAAACACCGCGATGGAGGTCACCACGACCACGTTCACGTACAAGAGCCACAGCGCTTTGAATGTCGCCCCGTCGAGGCCCGCGCCCTGCGCCGCCAGCGTCCCGGCCAGCACAAAACCCATCACGGTGACCTGCACCCCGAGCGTCAGCAACATGCCGAGCCACTTGCCCAGCACGAACTCCCAGCGGTGAATGGGCTTGGGCAAGATGGTGTACACGGTCTTGAGGTCGAGCTCCTTGTAGAGCAGGTTCACGCCGACGAACACGGCGATGAGCACGCCGAAAACATCGATGCCGAACAGACCCATGTCGCGGGTCATGCGGATCTCCTCGTGCAGCGACAGGCTGCCCACCGCCAGCGCCGACAGGATCAGCACGACGGCGAAGAACAGCAGGCTGTACAGGATCTTGTTGCGCACCGCCTCGCGGAACGTGTTGCGTGCGATGGCGAGGACCCGCCTCATGCCGCCGGTCCCCGGTGCTCGCTGCCGCCCGGTCGGTTGGCGGCGGCGCTGGCCTCGGCCTGACGGATGAACAGATCCTCCAGCGATTCCTTGCGCGACGTCACCGACAGCACCCGCGCGCCCGACGCCAGCGCTGACGCCAAGAAAGCGTCCACGTCGGTGCCTTCCGGCAAGGACAACACGACGCCGTCGGGACTGTCGTGCTGGGCCGCTCCGTTGGGCAACGACGGCAATCCCGTCGGTCCCGCGTGCAAACACACTTCGGTCGACAGAAGCCGCGCCGATAGCAAAGAACCGAGCGGGCCCACGCTCTTGATCCGACCGGCGAACACCATGGCCACGCGATCACAGGTCAGCTCGACATCGGGCAGGATGTGAGTCGAGAAAAACACCGTGCGGCCCTCGCGGCGCAGTTCAAGAATGAGATCCCGGATCTCCTTGCGGCCGAGCGGGTCCAGGCCGGTCATCGGCTCGTCGAGCACCACCAGCTCGGGTTCGCCCATCAGGGCCTGCGCGATGCCCGCCCGCTGCAGCATGCCTTTCGAGAACTTGCGCAGCGGCCGGCCGCGCGCGTGATCGAGCCCAACCCGCGAGATGAGCCGATCGGCCCGCCGACGCCGCTCGGCCGCCGGCACATCGGACAGCGCACCGACCAGATCAAGGAACTCTTCGGGTGACAGGTAGTCGTAAAAATACGGGCTCTCGGGCAGGTAGCCGAGGCGCCGCTTGGCCGCGATGCTGGGCACTTTCTGGCCGAACACCTCGGCGCGCCCGCGCGTCGGGAACACCAGGCCCATGAGCATCTTCAAGGTGGTGGTCTTGCCAGCGCCGTTCGGCCCCAGGAACCCGAACACTTCGCCCTGGCGTACGTCGAAGCTGACGTCCTTGACCGCTTCGACACGCTTGCGCAGAAATCCCAGCCGGAAGGTCTTGGCAAGCCCATCGGCTCGCATCACCACATCGCTCATCGCAGTGCCCGGCATCATATCGTCAGCGGCAAAGCCCCGACCAGTTTCGAGGGCTGTTCTCGCGGTAGCATGCGGGGGTGAGCGAGCCAGACGGCGCCGATCTCGTGCCCGTTGCGCCACCGCCCGAAGGACCGCTCGGCCCGGTGCCGGGCGGCTGGCTCATCCGGCGCGTCGAGGGCAGGCGCCTGTGGCGGGCGCTGCCGCGCGGTCTGCTGGGGGCATTCGTGGCGATGAACGTGGTGCCACCCCTGCTGGGTGGAGCTGCAACCATGGCGCTCGCGCGGCTGGTGCTCACCGACGACACCTTCCCGTTCGTGTTTCTCACGACCCTGCCGTTGCTCATCAGTCCGCTGCTCGGGCCACGCCTGGCGCGCGGATGGACCCGGCGGTACCTGGCGCGACGGGTCCCGTTGGCGAGCGTGCGTGACCGGAAGCGTGGCGACACCGTGATGCTGGCCGGAACCATCCGGGCCGGGGCGTGGTTCGAGACCACCGGCGACAAACACCGCGCGGTGATCGCGAACTACACGGGTGGCGGGCTGTTGACCGCCGCCGTGTCCCGCCCGTGGACCGAGACCCGCGCGCTCGATTTCGTGGTCGATTTGCCTGGCGGCGAGGCGGTACGGGTTTCGGTGCGCGACGCGTACCTGGCCGATCGAGAGGATCCGTTCGGCGGCCTTACCAGGCTTGCCAGCGACGCCAACGTCGCCGAAACCTCGGTCGGCCCCGGCGACGAGGTCGAGGTGCTGGGCGTGCTCGACTTCGACATCGACGCGGACGCCGCCGGACCGGGCCGCAGCGCCCGCCTGGCGCCGGTGCTGCGCGCGGGAACCTTGACGCCGCTGCTGGTCTGTCCGAAGAAAGCCGCACCTTGAAGCCACCTTCTCGCCGCGCCGGCGTGCTCGTTCCACTGTTTTCCCTGCGTACCAGCCCCCACTCGGGCCTGGGCGAGATCCCTGACCTGGTACCCTTTGCGACCTGGGCACGAGCCGCCGGCTTCCGCATCGTGCAGGTTCTGCCGGTCAACGAGATCCTGGGCGGCGAGACCAGCCCCTATTCGGCCGCCAGTGCGTTCGCGCTCGATCCGGTGTACCTGTCGCTCGACGCCTGCGAGGACTTTCACGCCGTCGGTGGCCGGGCGGTGCTGTCCGATCCGGATCGCGCCCGCAGCGACGACGCTGCCGCGGCACCCGGCGTGCGCTGGCACGATGTGCGCGTGGTCAAGGCCGCTGCCTTGCGTGCCGCCTTCACTCACTTTCGCGATCGCGAGCTTCACTCGGGCAGCGCTCGCGCACGGGCTTTTGGCGATTTTTCCGCCGCTAGCGCCGGGTGGCTCGACGACTACGCCCTGTTCGCGGCGCTGCACGATCGCCACCGCGCGAGCTGGCGCGACTGGCCAGCCGCGCTGCGCGACCGCACCCCCGCCGCCCTGGCCGCCGCGCGCGCCGAGCTGTCCGACGACATCCTTCACAAGACGTGGCTGCAGTGGCAACTCGATCAGCAGTGGCGGGCGGCGCGCGCCGCGTGCACCGGCCTAGGCGTCGACCTGATGGGCGATCTGCCGTTCGTGGTCGCCGGCGACTCGGCCGACGTGTGGGCGCGCCGCGACGATTTCCGCGTCGATCTGCGGGTCGGCACGCCGCCCGACGCGTTCTCCGAGACCGGTCAGGATTGGGGCCTACCGGTTTACAACTGGGACGCGATGGCCGAGAACCATTACGCGTGGATGCGAGCGCGCGCCGCGCGGGCCGGTGAACTCTATGGGCTCTACCGCGTTGATCACGTGATCGGGCTGTACCGGACGTTCTTCCGGTCGGAGCACACCACCGAATTCGGCTTCACTCCCGCCGACGAGGACGACCAGAAATACAACGGCGAGGCGGTCCTGCGCATCCTGCAGTCCGCAGGTGAGGTCATCGCCGAGGATCTGGGCATGGTGCCCGACTTCCTGCGCCCGTCGCTGGCGCGACTTCATATCCCGGGGTACCGGGTCCTGCGCTGGGAGAAAGACGACGAACTGTTCCGCGATCCCGCCACCTGGCCGGCGCTGTCACTGGCCACCAACGGCACCCACGACCTTGAGAGCAGCGCCGACTGGTGGGACGCCCTGCCCGCGAGCGAGCGCGAGGCGTTGCTGGCGATCCCGGGCCTGTCCCACCTGGACATGACCGCGCCCTTCGACGGCGCCGTCCGCGATGCTCTGCTGCGCGTGCTGTACGCGTCCCCGTCCAAGCTCACGGTGGTGCCATTGCAGGACGCGCTGGGCACCCGCGAGCGCATCAACGTGCCCGGCACGGTCTCGGCAGCCAACTGGACTTGGCGCCTGCGCGATCCGATCGCTGCGTTGCAAGCCGACGGCGCGACCACCGCGCGCCTGGCTCGCCTGGCCGCCGACACCGGACGCTGACGCCCGTGGCGCGTGCGCAACGGGCGTCAAGTTGGACCGCGCAGCGGCCGTATGTATAGATGTTTCCATGGCCGCCCCGCCTCCGCGTTTCCGCCGCGAGCTGCCCTCGGCCGTCATCGAGGCCGATGGGGTGCGCTACGTCGAGGTGACCGACACAGCCTCCGAGAAGACCTTCCGCTTCTACGAGATGGAGCACGTGGTGGCCCAGGCTTTCGATGGCCGGCCGCTTGCCGAGGTGGCTGCCAGCCTGCGTGCGTCGGCGGGACTTGAGCTGACGGCCGAGCAGCTCGGGGAATTCGCCGACAAGCTGCACGAGTTGGGCTTTCTGGCCGTGCCGGCGCTGCCGCCATCGGACGACCGCCTGACGCCGGTGGTGGCCATGTCACCGGGCGGGCTGGCGGCGGCGCACGATGGCCTCACGGATCCCGAAGCGGCGCTGCGTCCGTCGCAGGACGACTGGTCGACACAGCCCACCCGCGCGGGTGAGTTACCGCTCGATGGCCTTGGCGCGCTCGACGGTGACGGTGACAGCGAGGGCCATCGTCCGTCCCGCTACATCACGGTGCCCCGGCCGGTCACCGACATCCCGTCGGCAGCGGTTGCGCCCCATCCCGCACCCCCGCCGGTAGGGGACCCACCGGTCAAGAGCGTCGTGATCGATGCGGTCGGCGGGCGACCTGGCGGCCTTGATGATCTGGTGGAGATCGCGGCCGTCGCGGTCGAAGTGGCGTCCGCAGCGGTCAGTCCACCCGGCGTGACGCCCGCACCACCCGAGGTTCCGGCGTCACCGGCACCGGACGCGGCCGCCACCCTGCCGGTGCCCCCCGCGGCCATCATGCCCGTCATCACCACAGCCGCGGCGCCCGATGCGACCGCCAAGCTGCCGCGGCCCGCGGCCGGTGACAGTGGGCATCGCGTGGCCAAGCAGAGCTCGTCCGCCGCGGGCTTCGCGCTGGTCGGCTTCGCGCTCGCCGCCGGCATGGGCTTCTATGCCTGGCGCACTGTCAGCACGCGCGAGCCGCCGTCACTGCCGGTGAGGACCCTGGTGCCAAGTCCGACCTCGGTGTACCGGTGGTTCGAAGCAGAGGGCGTGATCAAGGAGGCGGGCAGCACGTCGCTGACTTTCCCCGCCGCCGGCAAGGTCGTCGAGGTACTGCCCACCGGCGCCCGGTTCAAGGCCGGCGATCCGGTGGCGCTGCTGGACGCCGCGCGCCGGGTGCAGACCGAACTCGCCCACAACCGGGAGCGCCTGGGCTACTACCAGCAGCTGCTGGAAACCGCGCGCACCGCCGGCAACCGCCCCGAGGTTCGGCAGGCCGAGATCAAGATCGTCGACAAGCAGAAGCTGGTCGACGATACGCTGGCCGAGTTGACCAAGGTGGCGGTGGTAGCGACCGAGGACGGTGAAGTGGTCGAGTCCCTGGTCGCCGTGGGTACGATGGTCAAGCCGGGCACGCCTGCAGCCCACGTCAAGGGCGACCGGCGCCGCGGCGAGCTGGTCCTGCCCAAGGAAGAACTAGAAACTGCGCGCCGCCTGCCGTTCTGCCGGGCCGAGATCGACGGCAAGCCCAGCGAATGTAGCTTCGCCGCCGACGGTCCCGAGGATCGCCTGCTGGTCGACTTCGCCGCCGACGCCACGATGCCCCAGCTGCCGGGCGGCAAGTCGTTCCGCCTGGCCAAGGCGCGCCACGATGCGGTGTTCGCGGTGCCGGTGACAGCCCTGCTGCCGGGCCCCGGAGGTGATCGCGTCTACGTCGCCACAGCGGCCGGCCGGGTCGAGGTGCGCCCGGTCGCACTGGTCGATCGGACCGCGACGCTCGCCATCGTCGGCCAGGGCCTCGACGTCGGCGACGTTATCATCGTCGAATTCCCCGCTGGCATCGGCCCGCAAGTGCGCGTGCAAATCATCGAGCAAAGCCGGCAATGAAGCTCACAGGCACGGTCCGGCGCAGCGATCTCGAGGGCGGGCTCTACCAGTTGCACGCCGACGACGGCGTCATCTACGAGCTCGAGCACCAGCTTGACGATGCCTTGCTCCGCCGCGACGGAGCGCGGGTCGAGATCGATGGCACCGTCGACAAGCAAGCGGTGTCCTTCACCATGACTGGCCCACGCCTACGGGTGCGCGCCGTCCGCGCTGCGTGATGCGGCCGGCGAAGGCCCGACTGGCAGTGTGAGCGGCAACTCCAGTGGCTCGGCGCCGTAGAGCGCGCGGTAGTGGGCGTAGATACCAATCACGCGCTTGATGTACTCGCGGGTTTGCTCGAACGCGACCAGCTCGACCTGCTCGTCGAACGACCGGCCGGCGTGCTGGTCACACCAGCGCTGCATGGGACGCGGGCCAGCGTTGAACGCGCCGGCAACGAAGTAGGCCCGGCCCGAAAACTGCTGCCACAACCCGGCAATGTAGCGAGCACCCAGCCGGATGTTGATCGTGGCATCAGCAAGCTCGTCAGCGGCGAAGTCGACGCCCAGAACGCCGGCCACTTCGGCACCCACCGCTGGCAACACCTGTAGCAGCCCGCGCGCGTCGGCGTACGAGACTTCATGGGGAGCGAAACCCGACTCCTTGCGCATGATGGACCACAGGAACAGATCGGGCACGCCGGTGTCTGCAGCCGCGCGCTCGACCGGCTCGCGGAACGCGCGCGGGTACGCGGCCTGCCAGAACACGCGCGCCGCGCCCACGCCCCCACTTTCGGGTGGCGGGCTATTGAGCACCGCCGCGCCACGGGTCTCGGCAAGCTGGTAGGCGCGGTGGAAGTTGTGCATGCGCGGATAGCGATCGAGCAACAACGCGAGCGCCTGGTCCCGGCCTACGCGCTTGGCCAGCGCCGACTCAGCGAGTTCGAGCTCGACGCCGGCTTCGACATCGAGGCCCGCCGCCAGCAACATGTCGGCGCGCCGCACGTCCGGATCCGCGATCGCCGACGGCTTGACGGCCGCCAGATCCAGCATCGGCGCCGGCAACGGACGCGGCACCACTTCGCCAAGCTGGCGCAGTTGCGCGCGCGCGAGCAGCCCGTAGTACGACAGCGAGGAACGCGTCGCCAGATCGCGGTAGCCGGCGCGCGCCGCAGCCGGATCGCTCAGCTTGGCGGCAGCCCGCGCACGCCAGTAGGTCACGCGGCGAAACACGTCGGGATCGTGCGAGGCGGCCAGGCGCTCGTGAACCGCCAGCGCGGCGATGGCCGCACCCGGCTCGTCGAGCAAGAAGTGCGCAAGTGCAATGAACCACGACGCGTCGTGGGCGAATGACGTGCGACCGTAGCGCGCCACGGTCGCGCGCAGGCCAGGCAACGCCTCGCGAAAGCTGCCGCGGTTGAACAGCAGCCAACCCGACAAGAACTGCGCCTCGGCGGCGAAGCGCGAATGCGGAAAGCCATCGATGACCTTCTGGTACCCGGCGATAGCCTGGTCGTCGCGATCGACCCGAGACAGCGCACGCGCGCCGTGGAAAGCCGCCGCCGCCGCCTTCTCGCCTGACAGATACGGCACCACGCCGAGCAGCAGTTCGGATGCGCGCAGGTAATCGCGGCGCATGCGGTACTTGGCCATGCCCAGCGCCAGATCGCGTTCGACCCGCAGCGACGCTGGCAGCTCGGACGGCAGTTGCTCAAGTTCCTGTGCGGCGGCCGCGAAGTCCTTGGCGTCGAAGAGCCGGGCGGCGCGCTTCAAACGATCACGCACCTCCATCGTCGGCGTCGAGCGCGAAAGTGACGACGCTGCCGGCGTGCCGGTTGCCGGCGCCAGGGTGGCAAGGCGGCGCTCGACCAGCGCGGCCAGTGGGTGCGCCGGGAACTCGACCCGCAGGTCGCGAAAACGCCGCTGCGCCTCGGCGGTGGCCCCGCGTTCCAGCGCCAGCTCGGCCAGGCGAAAGTTCGCCACGGCCATATCGGCAATCTTGCTCGCGGCGGCGCCATGCTTGCCAAGCAGCGCCTGGTACGCGGCGCCGGCTTGCCGGTGCTGGCCCTCGGCCCACAGACAATCGGCCACGCGAAAACCTGCGCCGATCGCCAGCCGCGAGGTCTTGACCTTGGCCAGCGCCGCGAAGAGCGAGCGCGCCCGGGCCGGCGCTCCGGCGTAAAACTCGCTCTCGGCGGTCAGCAGCAAGATGTGGTCACGCACCGCTGGCAGCCGCGCGTCGATCCCCGACAGCGCATCGGCCGCCTGGCGGTAATCGCCGTCGCGAAACGCCCGCACGCCACGCGCGAAACGGTCGATCGCCGCACCGCCGCCGGACGCAGCCGGATCCCCGGGCGGCGTCATTGCCAGTACCGCGCTCGCGAACAAAAAAACCGCTACGACCATGGCGTGCATCAACTATAAAGGCTGCAGCGAGGAAACTATTCGGCCGCACGGTCGAAGACAGTTCCGGAGGTCAACACACCATGGGCAGCGTCAACAAAGTCATTCTGGTTGGAAATCTGGGGGCAGACCCCGAACTGAAGTACACCCCATCGAACCGCGCGCTGTGCAACCTGCGCATCGCCACCACCGATGTGTTCAAGGACAAGGGCGGCCAGCGCCAGGAACGCACCGAGTGGCACCGCGTGACCGTGTGGGGCGACACCGCCGAGAACTGTTCCAAGTACCTGGCCAAGGGCCGCAGCGTCTACGTCGAGGGTCGACTTCAGACCCGGACATACGACAAGGAGGGGCAGAAGCACTACGCCACCGACGTGGTCGCCGATAGGGTGGTATTCCTGGGCGGCGGCGGCGCGGGCGGCGAGGCCGGGGCCCGGCGCGGTGGCGCGGGCGGCGCGGGCGGCAAGAGCTGGGGCGATGACAGCGGAGGTGGCGGAGCGGGTGGCGGCAGCGCAGGCCCGGGCGCTGGTACTGGTGGCGGTGACGGCGGTGGCGGTGATCCTGGCGATGCTGGTGCCCCCGCCGGCGACGATGACATCCCCTTTTGAGCCGCTTCATTCGGCAGCCGTCGGCTAATTCTCCCTTCGGCCAATTCTATCGACGGGTTACCTGATCCCGAGCGGGGCGTCTCGATCCGTGTTTTACCTTGCCGACACGCGGACCTTTGGGGTCCAATCGCTCACCCAACGGGAGGACTGCTTTCATGACGCCACGCTTCGGGATACGGCTGGTCGCGCTTTTCGCCTCGGTAGGTTTCGCTTGTGACGGATCGGATCCAGGTGGCGGGGCGAGCTTCGACGGTAGTGGCGTGAAATTTGACGCCCCGAACGGAAGCCGTTCCTTGGATGCCGGCGCTCGCCCTGACGTGCGCCGGCCGGACGCGATCGCCTTCGATCTGCGCCCGGATCGTCCCCCGCCTCCGCTCAACATGAATGCCCGCCTGCTGATGAAGGGCCGGGCTGAGCTGGTGGGTGGCGGTCTGTCGAGTTGCAGCAACCAGGCGCCGGCCTCGGGTAACGGTGATCGCTGGTGTGGTTTCTCGCTGCCTGCCGCCAAGCTGGGCGACGCGGAGCTGTGGGTGATCAACGTCACCAAGGCCATGATCAGCGCGGTCAAATGCGACGGCACCGACGCCAACTGCGTGCGCCTGACCGACAAGCTGTGGACCGGCCGCCCCGACGTCGGGCCAGTCCACCCGTTCTCGCACCGCTTCGACGGCGACACGCTCATCTATTACTCGGGCGCGCCCAGCACGAACGATTTGTACAGCGGGCCCATCTACGCCTGGCGGCCCGGCTGGAAGCAGGGTCGCGCCATCATCAGCGGAGGAACTCGCGAGAAGGGGGTGACTTGCTCGGGCCACTTCCGCGCCGAGGTGGCCGTATGCATCGTCAACATCACTCCGGAGACTGCGGTGCAGACACAGTTCGATCTGTATGCCGGCCGCATATCCGACAGCGACCAGACATTGACGAGGATCGCACGCATCACCCCAAGCCTGGTGAATAGTACCGCCAGCCAGTGGCGCTCGGGGTTTAGCCGCGACGGGCAGTACTTCGCCTACTCAACCGGCGGCACCACGGCGGCCCAACGAGAGACGCTCAACGTGATCAAAGTCGACGACATCGGCAAAACCGAGTTCACGGAAGTGGGCAGGGGCAGGTCGCGCTGGCAGATCGCACTCGACGGCAAGCACTGGTACTACCTGTCCAACTACAACTACAGCACCGAGGGCGATCCAAAGGGCACTCTGTTGATGGCCGACTTCCCCAGCGGCGACAACGAGACCACGCTTGCCGCCAACGTCGGTGCCTTCCTTTTGCTCAACGACGGCAGCGAAAAAGATCTGGGCGTGGCCCTCTTCAGCAACGTGTCGCAAGGCAAGGGCAAGTTCCAGCTGCTCAAGGACGTCAGCAAGCCCGATGTGCTGACCAAGGTGGTCGACAACATCGGCAGCGCGTCGTTGTCGCGCGACCTGCGCTACACGTACTTCAGCAAGGACTTCGACGACGCCACGGATCTGTCGGACGCATACGTGGCCAAGAATGACGGCAGCGGGGCGTCGTGCGTGCTGCAGAAGGACCTCACGACCGACCAGTACGGTACGCCTTTCCTCGAAAAGGCCAACATGGTGCTGTGGGCTGATCGCATCGACAGCGCTATCGGCGTCGGTGAGGGCTGGTACACGGATCCGGCGACCTGCGCGCCCCGACGCAAGTTCGCCAATGGCGTGGACTTCTGGTACCCGGTCCGCGACGAGGGCCTCATCTACAGCGACGAGGGCGACGGCGAGACCGCGACCCTGCGCTACGCCGAGATCCCAGACGGCAAGGCGTTTCCTACCCAGGGTGGCATCAAGGTTCAGGAGCAAATCGGCCGGGTGTTCAGCCTGCTGCTGCCGAGTTACCAGGTCGGCCTTTTCAGCCTGTCGCTTGGTGTGCCCAATCTCGACGGCCTCTACGGCGTGACGTTCCCGTTCGCGAACCCGACCGCCCGCGACGGCGGCGCGCCCGATGGACCTGCTGTAGCGATCGATGCCCTCAGCCCACCTGCGATCGATGCGGCGGCGCCTGCCGTCGATGTCGCGGTGCCTGCACCTGACGTCGTTTCGACCGGCGATATCTAGCGCCCAGTCGGGCCGCAAACGGCCTCGCCGGCCGAGGGAAAATCCACAGGATTTTTTGCCTGATTTCGCGTGGTTGGGTATGATCGTTGATCGCCGACCATGCGCCTCGTCGTTGTCCTGTGCACGGCCCTCTTGCCGCTCTTCCTGCCCGTCTCGGGCGGCGGATTGTCGGGCCAGCAGGCGGCGCCACGGCAGCGGGGGGCGGCAGCGCTGGCACTTGTCCCCCCGACCGCACCGCCAGGAGGTGATGCTCAGGGCGCTGAAGATCTCGACCCTCATCGGGCCAAGACGCCAGCCAGACTGCCACCGCCACTGCCGGGCGCGCGCGAAGTGGTGCTGACGTTCGACGACGGTCCCGATCTGTTTGGGACCCCCCAGGTGCTCGCCGAGCTGGATCGGCGCGGGCTCAAGGGTATCTTCTTCGTGACCGGACGCAACCTGGTCGGCAACCGGCTCGAGGATCTGGCGCGGCGCGATCTGGTGCGCAAGCTGGCCGCGCACGGTCATCTGGTCGGCAACCACACCTTGTCGCACGCCAACCTGTGCCGCCTGCCCGATCTGACGGCCGAGCTGGACGGCAACGCCGAGATCATCGCGCAGACCACCGGCGTGTACCCGCACCTGTTCCGGTCGCCCTACGGAGCGCGCTGCCGGCGGCTCGACGAGGCGCTGGCGGCCCGCGACCTGATCTCGGTGGGCTGGAACCTGGATCCGCAAGAGTGGAAGAGCGAGGCGGCTGACGCCGTGGTGGCCTACGTCATCGGACGCCTGCGCAGCGTCCGCCACCGCTGCATCCTGCTGCTGCACGACACCCATCCGGCAGCGGTGCGGGCCTTGCCGCGCATCCTCGACTTCATCGAGCGGGAGAACCTGCGCATCGCCCGTCAGAAGGCCGCTGGCAGACCGGAAGACGCAACCCCCATCCGAATCGCTGACTACGGGGTGTTCTTGCCGCCCCGGCCGGTGCCTCAGACCGGCCTCGAGCCGTTGCTGGCCGCGGTCGCCGCCCCGTTCAGCCTGATCCCCGGCGTCGATGCGGTGAAGGCGCGCCTGTGGCAACCCTGACCGACACCGTTGCCGCTCCCTTCCTGGTGCGGGGCGCGACCCTGGCCGACCTGGCCGCCGTGCAGGAGGCCGCACGCCATCTCAACTCGGTCAACCTGCCCGACGACCGCGAGCGGCTGGCGCAGGTCATCGTACGCTCCGAGCAGTCTTTTGCCGGCCAGATCGAGCCGGCGCAGCGCGAGTTCATGTTCGTGATGGGCGACGGCGGGCAACACCTGGTCGGCGCGTCGATGATCTTCGCCCAGCACGGCAGCCGGCGCTCGCCCCATACGTTTTTCGACGTCATCGACGAGGAACGCTACAGCGAGACGCTGGACCGCCACTTCAATCACCGGGTCTTGCGCATCGGCTACAGCTACCAGGGCATGACCGAGATCGGCGGCCTGGTGGTGGTGCCGGAATTTCGCGGTCACGCCGAGCGGCTGGGCAAGACTTTGGCGTTTGTCCGCTTCCTGTTCATCGCGCTCCACCGCGGGCTGTTCTGCGACGAAATCATTTCCGAGCTGATGCCACCGCTTGAGCCCGATGGCACAAGCCTTCTGTGGGAGGCGTTGGGCCGCAAGTTCACCGGGCTGTCGTACCAGGAGGCGGATCGCCTGTCGCGCGAGAACAAAGAATTCATCCACGCGCTGTTCCCGCAGGACCCGATCTACGCCGCGGTGCTACCCGACAAGGCCCAGGCGATGATTGGCCAGGTCGGCGCATCGTCGAAGCCGGTGGAAAAGATGCTGACGCAGGTGGGATTCACCTACGCCCACCGCATCGATCCGTTCGACGGTGGACCGCACTTTCACGCGCGCACTGACGACGTGACCATGGTGAAGGGCTCGCGCAAGTTGACGGTGCGGGTCGGTGTGCCGGTCGGCCACGACGAGCGGCCGGCCTTGCTGGCGGTCGACCTGCCCGGGCCACCCTACTTCCTGGCGCTGCGTGCCCTTGCAAGACTCGACGGCACGTCCGTGGTGCTGGACGCCGAGGCTGCCGGAAAACTGGGCGTGACCACCGGCGCCAAGGTCGGGGTCCTGCCGCTGTGATCAGCGTAAGCTAGCCAACATGACAGCCACGGTCCTCATCGTCGACGACGAGAAAAACATCCGCCGGACCGTGCGCATGGTGCTGGAGGGCGAGGGGTTCGCGGTCGAAGAGGCGGGCAGCGGTGAGGAGGCGCTGGCGCGGCTGCCGGATGTCGCAGCCGACGTGGTGCTGCTGGACGTGCAACTGCCAGGGGCCTCGGGGCTGGACACCCTGGAGAGCATGAAGCGCGAGGCTGCGGTCGATCCGCTGCCGACCGTGGTCATGATCTCGGGCCACGGCACACTCGCCGACGCCGTCCGGGCGGTCAAGGCAGGTGCCTACGACTTTCTGGAAAAGCCGCTCGACCGCGAGCGCCTGATCGTCACCTTGCGGAACGCGCTCGAGCGCCGGGCCATGGCGCGCGAAGTGGAGGGACTGCGCGCGCTGACGGCGGGGCGCTGGGAGATGGTGGGCAAGAGCGCGGCGATGAACGCGCTGTTCGCGCAGATCGCCAAGGTGGCGCCCACGCGCAGTCGGATCTTGATCACGGGCGAGTCGGGCACCGGCAAGGAGCTGATCGCACGCGCCATCCACCGCGAAAGCACCTTGCGTTCGCGACCGTTTGTCAAGGTCAACTGCGCGGCCATCCCGCCCGAGCTCATCGAGTCAGAGCTATTCGGCCACGAGCGCGGCGCATTCACCGGTGCGGCAGCGCGCAAGAAGGGCTTCTTCGAGCTGGCCGACGGCGGCACCATCTTCCTCGATGAAGTCGGCGACATGATCGTGTCGGCCCAGGCCAAGGTGCTGCGCGTGCTGCAGCAGGGCGAGTTCACCCGCGTGGGCGGCGAGCAAACATTGAAGGTGGAGGTCCGCGTAATCGCCGCGACCAATCGCGACCTGCAGGCCGCGGTCGCTGCCGGCCAGTTTCGTGAGGATCTGTATTTCAGGCTTGCGGTGGTGCCGTTACGGGCGCCACCGCTACGCGATCGGGCCGAGGATATTCCGCTCCTCGCAGCTACCTTCGTCGAGCAGACCAGCCGCGAGAACAGCATGAAAGCCAAGGCGGTCTCGCCCGAGGCCCTGGAGGTGCTGGCGGCGCACACCTGGCCGGGCAACGTGCGTGAGCTGCGCAACGTCATGGAACGCCTGGTGATCCTGTCGGAGGAGACCATTGGCGTCGGCGATCTGCCTGAAGAGATCGTGGCCGAGGTGGCGCGGCGCAAGCACCCGTTGACCAATGCAGCCACCTTCGAGCTGCCCAAGGAGGCAACCGCGCTGCCGTTGCGCGAGTTCCGTGACCTGACCGAGCGGCAGTACATCCGGGCCAAACTCGACGAGAACGGCTGGAACATCTCGCGCACGGCGGTCCAGCTGGGCATCGAGCGGACCAACCTGCACAAGAAGATGCGGGCGCTGGGGTTATCGCGCGACGACCGACAAGACGAGTGACGATCGCAGGCGTTCCGTGGTACCGATGTGACATGGGGACCAGCAAGAACCCCGCCACCAACCCGGCGGTCAAGAGCACCGGGCTACGGCTTGAGCGGATCCTGAAGCACAGCTCCGCCTACCGGAAGATCGAGGACGGCCTTTACGTCGTCAAGCAGGGCTCGACGTTGGTCATGCTCAGCGTGCACCCGTGGAAGACCAACCACGCCGTGGTACGGCTGGCGGCCCAGCTAGTCAAGGGCGTGCAGATGGAGGAGGGGCTGGCGCTGGAGCTGCTGGAGCTGAATTCGGTGCTGCGCTTCGGCGCGTTCGCGTTCACCCCGGTCGGCCGGGTCATCGTTTTCTGTCACACCATGATCGATCGCGAGCTGGCCGACGAGGAAGAGTTCAAGGAGATGGTGCGCGACTTCGCCTTGGTGGCGGACGATTACGACGATCGCATCGCCGCCAAGTACGGCGGCCAGACCATGCAGGACTTGCTGGAAGAAAGCGTGGTCGAGCACTTCCGGACCGCGCACGAGAAGGATCACTTCCTCAAGGGCTGAGGCCAGTCACAGCGGCCCGCGCCAGGATGCGGGCGACACCGGCGGCGAAGGCGGCCGGTGCCGAGGGCGTCCCACCATGCTGGCGCGATAAAGAGGTTCTTCGAAGACTGGAACATGACCCGTATCATCGAAGCGGCCAAATCTCGGCACGCGGTCTGTTGATCGAACCATGTGAAGACCACCGCACCGCCCTGGTCGGTTACGATCGACGAGAAACACAGACGCAAGCCAGCACGGCAGCGGTGCCGACCGCACGCGCGCCTCGCTGGCGAAATGCCGCCCGTGCACAGTCTCACCGCGCCGGCGTGCCCGGTACTCGGCGGTGCGATTCGAACCAAGTCCCACGCAGCGGCCCGTCATGCGCGAGCGCCCCCACGCACGAACCCCGGCCAGCTCCGCGGCGAACCTGATGCAGTGCAAGCGAGGCGGACACCGACGCTGCCAGGCGCGACAGCAGGCTCAGGGGATCCAGATCGATCGCGTACTTGACCAAGGCCTCGCGGCCGCGATCGTCCTCTGCGCCGGCAATTGTGGCAGCGTCAGCAGCATCAAACCGGAATGGACCCACGAAAATGAAGACGCTTCTCAGCGGATCCTGTGCTTTCGGTCGCTTGGCTTCGACGGCGGGCTGGGGCACGCGGCAACATGCCGAGGCGACAGCGCGCCACGCGTTCGTGCTCAAGCCGACGGGGCCGCCTGGAGAGCGGGCGCGACCAAGATGCGACAACTCTGTCGCGATTGGACGCTGGACAAAGACGTTCGTCGACTAAAGTGAGTGCTCATGCACGGCCGGCAACCACAGATCGACGGGCGCACTGGCACGAGCCTGGCTCGGCGGCGGCGCCCGATGTCACCACGTCTCATCTACCTTGGCCTCGTCGTGTCGGTCTTCACCGCGTGCTCGTCCAGCAACGAGACGCCCGCCTCGAAGGCCATCCCCGTCGATGGGCCTGGCGGGGCATCCGTGGCCACGGACGCCGGTCTCGATCCCTTGGACGCCAGGTCCGAAGTCGACAGCCGCGACGTGCTGTCGCCACCGGCGCCGGACGGGCTTTCCGGACCTGCCCAGGACCGCGCCGCAGATCGCCCTGACGCCCTGGATGCTGGTCCAGCTGGCGTCGATGTTCCAAGCGACACTGACCCCGGCGACCGTCCAGGCAACGGGATCTGCGGCAGCGACGAGGTACCCGCTCATCTTGCGCCTGGCTGCGGTCTCTCTGCCCCGCCCACCGCCTGCCGCTACTTCAGCATGGATGCCTGTCGTAGCAAGGTCGCCTGTAGCTGCGCAGGCAGGATCGTCGTGGGGTGCGACTACATCACGGAATCCTTCGCGTACTTCATGCCCCTGCGGCTCGACGGTACATCGCTGCCCGGCGCGGCCTGCGATCCCAACGACCCACGGCAAGGGCGGGACGTCGATTCGGGCGCACCAGACGCCGACGCCCGCAGTGCCACGGTGGGCAGCTCGCGGCTGGTGTTCGTCGAGCAAGGCGCGCTCGACATCGGCATTGTCGATTGCCCGCCGCCGACCCGCTCGGCCACGGTGCGCAACCTGGGTACAGCACCAAGCGGCGTCGTGACGGCGTCCCTGGAGGACGCCACCGGTCAGCCGTTCGAGATTGTTCAGAACGGCTGCGGCTCCACCGGCATCGATGCGGGCGGTTCCTGCGTGATCACCCTTCGGGTGGCACCGCCGCTCACAGGCCGGCCTGGCGCCGCCACTCTGGTTGTCGCCGGCAGCCTGGGTGGCCGCGCCGTGATCTCGGTGCGTTCGACGCCCTCCTTTGGGGGTGACCTGACCCTGGTTCCAACCTCTCACAGTTTCGGTTCTGTGATGATCGGGGCGACCAGTGCGCCGATCCGGATCTCCCTGACTGTTTCGGGACCGTCGCCTGGGACGATCACACAGGTCACCCTCGCAGGTGTCAACGCGGCCGACTATCGCATCGTCGACAAGGAAGGCTGTGCCGGGCGCCTGCTGCAGCCCGGTGGTAATTGCGGAGTGGAAGTCGTCTTCACGCCGAGTGCCACCAACCTACGCAATGCGAGTTTGCTCGTGAACGCGGGCTGGGGACCTCCGGAGTACCAGTGCAACGGCATTGGCGCCAGTACCTTGTCCGGCACCGGCGTCGCGCCGTGAATCCCTCGTGACGGGCACGATGTCGATGCCGCACGTGGCGGTCGGGTGACCGTTCCGCCGCTGGCATCGTCCAAGACCGCCGCTCGCCCGGGTCATGCTGGTGGTGGCGGGCCCGCGTGGAAGCGGCAAGAACTGGCGTTGCTGGGGCCTCCCTTGGGTCGCGATTTCCGCCGTGCGGCCCTGTCACAGCTCCTGGAAGAAGCGCCAGAAAGCCGGCGCCGCGAGGCCGTCTTGCCGGCTGTGCCCCTTGCCCATGGTCTCGCACCAGTCGACCGGGTAGCCGGCGGCGCAGCCCTGGTAGCGGACGCAGGGCGCCGGGCCGAGCGGCATGGTCTCGGGCGGGGCCTTGCAGCCGTTGGTCATCAGGAGGCGGTCGCGCACGAGCATCGAGCCCGCGATGGCGTTTGAGGGATCCATCTGGTCGTGCACGAAGATCTGCGCGAAACGCCCCGTGCACGTCGCCGGGATGCGCGCCTGGCCGCCAGCCACCGTGCCGGCCCCGCGCAGCACGCTCGTGCGCGTGCAGTTGAGAACATTGATGAGCCACGACCCGCTGCTGTAGCCGACCGCGAAGACACGCGACCTGTCCACGCAGTGCTCGGCCCCGGTCGCCTTGACCATCTCGTCGAAGAACGCGACGTCGGTTCCGGTGACGCCGTACTCGAAGCACATGGCCACCGACATCCCGCGCACCAGGATCGCGTCTTCCTTGGTCACCGTCTGCATCTGCACGTTGTTGTTCTCGCGGCCCGCGTCGCCACAGCCGTGCAGGAGCACGATCGTGCGGTACGGCTTCTGCGGATCGTAGGTGCGCGGCAGGTACGTCCAGTACGAGCGCGCGACACCGGCGGCCATCACGGTCTTCTGCACCCACTGCGCCTTGGCCTGCGGCGAGTCCTTGCCGCAACCGTCGCTCGGCACCGCGGCCCCGCCGACTTCCGATCGAGGGCCCACGTCGGCCGATGTGCCGGCGTCGACGGGCGCGCCCCCGCCGCTGCCCGCCCGGCCTCCGGCGCCCGCACCGGCGCCGCCGCCCGCGC
>JANPCZ010000302.1:0-2388 GCA_031431215.1 Myxococcales bacterium | reverse complement strand
GGGCCCGGTGCATGCCCTCGATCAGGCGTTCCACAAGGCCCTGGATCCGTTCTATCCGCTGCTCAAGCAGGTCAGCCTGTGCGACTTCAAGGTCCGCATCCTGGATCCGGAATCGGCCACCGGCGCCAAGACGCGCGTGCTCATCGAATCGGCCCACGGAGCCGATCGGTGGAGCACCATCGGCGTGTCCCAGAACATCATCGAAGCCAGCGCACGCGCCCTGGCCGACGGACTCGAACTGCCGCTGGTCCGCGCGCAAGGCGCCGCGGCACGCGCCACCCCGGCATCGCCACCGGCGGCGTGAACGACTGCGCGACGTTCAGAGGCCCGGGACCCAGCCCTTGGCCTTGAGCTGGTTGAGGACAATCTGCGTGCGCACCGGCAGGTAGGTATCCACGACACGGTTGACTTCGACGATCCAGTCGTCGTCGCGGGTCAGTGGCATCATGGGCGCGGGCCGCAGGGCATCGCCCCAGCGGGCGGACTCGCCGACCACCGCGCGGTCGATCTCCACCTTGCGCTTGTTGAAGCGAGCCAGCACCTGAGCCGGGGTCAGCGCGCCGTCGCCAAAAAAATGTAGCTTCACCCGCTCGGTCAGCCGCTTCTTGAACTCCGGCGCCTGCACCAACTTCCAGAACACCCAGCCCGGATTGCTGCTGATGAGCCCACCCACGTCACCGGCCCGGTACGGTCCCAGTCGGTTATCGTTCACGTCAAGCAACGTGTGTTCCGAATCGTGCGCCATGAACCGAAAACCGGCGCTGCCGTTGCGGTCGCGCAGCGCGCTGAAGTTGTTGGGTTTCAAGTCGGGGCCCAGGAAGCGCGACACCGGCGCATCAAAGTTGCCGGTCCAGAAGATGATCAGCATATAGTCGATCAAGTTGGTGACATCGACCAGGTTCTCCATGGCCATGTCGCGCGTGCCATCTGGCTTCATGCCCTGCATCTTGAAGAACAGCGCGTCGTCGAACGGGCCCAGTCGGGCGACGTTGAACAGGCGCGTCCAGGCCATCATGTCGCCGTCGGTGGCGTAGATGCTGAAAGCCTTGGCCCGGTCGACCTTGATGACGTCCCAGTCGGCTCCCTTGCCGCCCCAGTAGGACACGCCGTAGTCGGCCGACGCGCGCTCGTCGGTGTTGTACAGTCCCCAGTACTGGCCGTTGATATACAGGTGGACGAACTCGCCGCGCTCGCCCTGCTGCCCCATATCGAGCTGGGTGTCGCGCGAAAACTGGTCGCGCAGGAAGATGCCGCGCGGATCGCCGTGCAAGCTCCACGAATAGTTCTGCGCGCACCGCAGATCGAACTTGTCGAATTCCTTCGCGCCGGTCGGGCCGAAGGCGGGGTATTTCAGCGAGCTGTCGCCGTACTCACGTCGGAAGAACAGTCGGAAGGCGTGCTTGGGGTTCTCGATCTTGCGCGAGTAGCCACCGCGGATGCGCACGCCGGCGTTGATCTGGTAGCCCGGCTTGCCGGCGGGGAGGATGTATTCGATCGATCCGGGGCGCTCCCACAGGACGGTGTCCTTGGTCGGGTTGGCGTAGATGCCGGTCACCCGGTCGAACAGGTCCTCTAGCTTCATGGTCAGCGCCATGGTCGGGATGGTCTTCAGGTCGTTCTTGATGGTGCCGGCATAGCGAGGATCGGTGACCACGTCCGGGTCCATGCCGTAGTCGACGAGGTTGGCGCCCCAGGTCGCCGGCCACCCTGCGGGCGGCTTGCCGTCGGGCGACTGCTTGAGCACGTCGTCCAGGAATATGTACGTGTGGGTTTCGACGTAGGCGGACTGCACCCCGTCCTTCCACACCGTCACCCGTAGCACCGTCGTGCCGGTGATCTCGACCGGCACCGTGTACGGCGTGCTGGTCGCTGTGGGTAGCGTGCCGTTCGTTGTGTAGCGGATGTCGCCACCAGGAATGTCGCTGGTGATGGTCACGCGTGTCGGAGCGTCGTAGAAGCCCCGGCCCGGCGTGATCTTGAGGCCGCGGTTGACAGGCGGCAGTGCCACCACCATGTCGCCTAACATCCCGGTGGTCGCGTCCGACTTCGACATCGGGCTGGCGTCCGGAAGCGGGGCAGCGGCGTCGGCGCCGCCCGGCTTGGCACCGCTGTCCGGCGGCCGCGAAGCTTTTTCACTGTCGGGTGTGCCGCGACAGCCAGCCACCGCCAGCAGGCCGACCGCGGCAAGGAGACGGTATCCCGGCCACGCCTTCTTCATAGCTATGCTAATACCATTTTTCCGACCCAGCTACATCTGCTCGGGAGCGGCTATGCCGAGCAGGGCCAACCCACACGCCAGCACCCGCGCGGTCAGGTCGCAGAGCCGCAGACGCGAGGCCCGCAGCGCCGGGGTTTCGGCCTTGAGGACGGGGCAGTTCTCGTAGAAGG